>DATHPP010000227.1:0-9239 GCA_035483795.1 Tepidisphaeraceae bacterium
AGCTCGGGATGGAGTTCGGCGGCGCAGAGCTGTACTTGGCGGGAATGACGCCGCGGCCGCGGATTCTGGGCATCGAGAAGGAATCGGCGGCAAAGGGCAGGCTCTTTCCCGGAGACGTTGTCCTGTCGATCACGACAGGGACAGACACTCCTCGCAATCTCGACTCCAAACAGTTCCGCAAGCAGCTTCTCGACGCCGGGAATGATGGGAAATCGGTCAGCATCGCGGTTTTGCGCAACGACAAGATCGTCACGGTCACCGATCTCCTCCCCAGCACGCGAATCGAAACCGGCAAAGGTCAGAAAGGAAGAGGGCTTGGTGTCGAGCTGGGATACGACGAGTCGCATCCGGTTGTCGCCGGTGTCGAGCAAAACGGAGCCGCCTACGACGCCGGGATTCCCGCGGGCGCCACGATCACGGCGATCAACGGGCACAAGATTTCCAACTGGTTCGACATCGAATATGAGTTGAGCCGGGCCAGGGCGGGCACGCCGGTGCCGGTGGAATTCACAACCGATGCCGGCGCGGGTCATAAGGAATTGCAACTGAACGACGACCAGATCGCTCATGTCGCGGGTCTTCGCCGCTCCTGCCAACTGCTGCTCCGCGAATACATGATCGATCGCAAGGCCGAGAATCCGGCCCAGGCGATCTCCTGGGGCGTCACCGAAACGCGCGATTTCATCCTTCAGTTTTACCTGACTCTCCGCCGGATGGCCGGCGGCTCGGTCAGCCCCGACCAGCTCATGGGCCCGGTCGGCATCTTCGTGAACGGCACGCGCGTCGCCAGCAAGGGCTGGGACTGGCTGGTCTGGTTCCTCTCCATGATCAGCGCCAATCTGGCGGTGGTAAATTTCCTTCCGATCCCGATCGTCGACGGCGGACTGTTCACCTTCCTCCTCCTGGAGAAGATCCAGGGCCGCCCGCTATCGGCGCGCACGCAGGCCATTGCCCAGTACGTTGGCCTGGCGTTCCTGGCCGGGGTGTTCCTCTTCGTGACCTATCACGACATTCTTCGATTCATCTAAAAGCCGCAGCCGTCCGCGTTGTGCTTTCCGTGGCCAAACACGCTCGTTTTCCCCTCTCCCTCCGGGAGAGGAACTTGTGGCACAGCCGCCCTCGGCTGTGTTCCGCCGAAGGCGGAAAGTGGCGTTCGACCTTCGGTCGAACACAGCCGAGGGCGGCTGCGCCACAATATCCCCCTCACTGGATCGCCCAAAGATCATCGAACGATCGCCGTCCGTCTAAAACGCCCTCGATGATCTGGCGTTGTCGCGGCGTCCAGAGCCGCGGGCGATCGATCGCAATCATGCGCTCGCCACAAAAACATTCGATCACCCGCCCGCGCAACTCATCCACGCCTTGCCCGCTTGTCGCAACAGTTTGAGTCGCCCACAGTTCCCCGATTCCCATTCCCATCGGCAGATCGATCTTGTTCACGACGGACAGCGCGCCGGGAAACCGGGCCAAAAGCGATTCCTGTTCGCCCGCAAGTGGGCGCGTCGCATCGAGCACCAGAACCACGAGCTGGGACTTCTCGATCTGCTCGCGGCTGCGCTCGATGGCCGTCCGCTCGATCGGGTCTTCCGTCGCCCGCAAGCCCGGGGTATCCACCAGCATCACAGGCAGTCCTTCGATGTTGGCAAATTCCCCGACCCAGTCGCGGGTCGTGCCCGGCACGTCTGCCGTGATCGATCGCTGCTGCGCGAATAGTTGATTGGCCAGCGTCGACTTTCCCGCGTTGGCCGGCCCGACGATCGCGATCGTCGGCGGAAACAGAAGATGTTCCAGCGTCCGGTCCGCCAGGGTCGCTTCGAGCTCCTGGGAGGGCGAGGCTCCTGCCTGGGAGGGCGAGGCTCCTGCCGAGCCACCGGTTTCCGCAGCGAAGGCGTCGCTGCTCGGCGGGAGCCTCGCCCTCCCGATCGTGTGGCGCGATTGCAGATCCCGCCACGCCTGGTCCTGCGCCAGCAGCGCCCGCACGCCAGTCTCGGTCCGTGCCAGCGGCAGGAATCGCAGCACCTCGCGCTGGAGCTGCGAGTCCGCGTCGACCATCTCATCCGCCAGTGGCGCACCCGGCTGCCCCAAGCTGATCTGGAACCCCTCGCGCTCGGCCAGATCGAGCACGGCGTGGACGACCCACGAGCCCCCGTGCACGTTCAAGTCTGCGGTCAAGTCGTCGCAGAGCACGACCACGGCGTCGTCGATGGCCCGATCGCCGTCGGTCAATTCGCCATAAACGCACCGCCGCAGCCTCACCTTTGTCGAGAACCGTTTCTCCAGGAATTCGCGCACGCCCAGCCCGCAAAGGCGCACCACCGCAATCCCCGCCGCCCCCGGCGCGGTCAATCGCATGGCGATATTTTGGGAATGATTCGACAAGCTGACAACGCCGCCAGATTGCGATGAACGGCAAAGGTGTTTTTCAGCACCCGCATGATAGCCGGTGCGAGGCCGTGCCGTATATTCGCACGCATGGAATGCCCAGAGGCGCTGATTACCCCATGTCCTGCACGGGATTGGCAGGAGAACCTCGAACGGGACGGTTTCGCGATCGTGACCGGCGTGATCGACGAGGCGGCCATCGAGCGCCTGATTGTCGCCCTGGCAGTCATGCTGACCGTCCGGCTGCATCTGGACGACTGCGGGCCCGACAATGGGCCGCTGAAGGTGATCGCCGGCTCGCACCGGTCCCGAATCCTGTCGCAGCAGCGGATCGAGCAGCAGCTTGCCACGGCGCCAGCGCGGGATTGCTGTGTCGAACGCGGCGGCGTGGTTTTGATGCGACCCCTTCTGCTGCACGCTTCTTCTTCAGCCACGCAGTCGGGCCATCGGCGCGTGGTGCACCTGGAGTATGCGGCTTCGTCTCTTCCGCAAGGGTTGGAATGGGCGGAACAGGTGTGAGCGGGGTGACAATGCAGGAGTTCCGACAGCACATTCGGGTACGCGCATCTGGATGTTTTCAAACCGGCATAAGGACTCAACTGGTCCAGCCATTGCGTGATCCTCACACGAGTAAGCCTGAAGAATTGCGGAGATGCGCTGGCGCTGCAAGCCATCGCGCGCCAGCTTTCCCCTCGGAGTACCGAGGGCCGCTGTTCGCGGCGGTCTTCAGGCTGCCTTGGGTATTTGGGCTGCGGTAAGCAAAGTTCCCACGACGATTTCACCGCTCGTCTCCGGCCCGCGCCGCGACGGCAAGGGTCACGCCGCGAGCCGAATCTCTTCTCCGACACCAGAGTTTTTTCCACGCTCGCGTCATTCCCCTTGCCGTCGCTCCGCCGGACCTGCGCCTCGCTGCGGTGACGGGCTGTCTCCGTTTCCCTTCGTCCCTGGCCGAAAGAAGGGACGAAGGAAACTCCGTGATGAGGCATCACCAGGAGAAGAGACCGACGACGGGAGGGCGAGGCGGGCGAGGCTCCTGCCGAGCCGTGCCTGCCATGCAAAGGCACGTGCGGTTCGGCCCGAGCCTCGCCTCCCGAGGGGGGCTTCGCGACCACCGGGAACAGCGGCCCGCATACTCACGGGGAAAGCCGACCGCGATAGCTTGCAGCGCCAGCACATCTCTCCCTCCCTCTGGACTTGCAGCTTCTATTATGAAGCGCTCCTGTCGATCAAATACTCGACCGATGAGAATTGCAAAGGAAGGGAAGTCGCGGCATAGAATGCCGTCATGCAGCCGCCGATGATTGGGAGCTGGACGATTCGGGTGGAGGGGGCCAAGCCGTTCACGATTCACGGAGATGAATATTTCGAGCTGCACGCAGTGCGGACCAACGACCCGGAGGGACAGGCGTTCTCCCTCAGGGTCCCGCGGCACGCGCTGTCCGCAGAACCTTTCGCGGGGCAGGTTCTTCTGGTGAAGTTCCTGATGGGGCAGGTGACCGAGGCGAAGCCGGTCAATCGAGCTGGATAGGCCATGATCGCAACTGCCACCGATTGTGGCTCATTTCTGCCCGCCCGGCGGACTGGGGAACGCCGGAATGGCCCGGCGGGGACCGCCGGGGTCGCCCGGGGCCGCCGAGTTTCTCGCAAGATTTAGATAAGTGGCTCAGTTTGGCTCAGTTTGGCTCACTTTTTTGGCTCATCATGACCCCATGAGCCATGATGAGCCATGAGCCAGGATGATTGCTGATTTGCCGATCCTTCGGCAGGCTCAGGACAAGTTGCCGATTTGCGATTGAAAAGCCCCGTCGCCAGCTCCGCGCTTCATTCGGCAATCGGCAATCGCAAATCGCAAATCGGCGAAGCCATTAGTCATCCAGAATGAAGTTGATCAGCTTCGGGGGCAGGAGGGGGGATTGCACGTCGATGACGAAACCGGCGATGAGGATTTTGCCTTTGCGTTGGAACTGGGCCCAGATTTTGTAGCGGCCGGGGGCGGGGAACATGGTGTGGAAGGCGACGAACGGGCCGCCGCGGGTGTCTTTGGTCGGCGTGAAAAGCTGCTCGGGATGGCAGTGCAGATACGTATTGGTGTCCTGCGAGATGATCACGCAGTGGCCCATCGCGCCCAGGTACGGCTCGATATCAGTGAGGGGCTGTCCGTTCCGGGACAAACGGAACAGCAGATCGATGTGAACGCCGGCAGAAATCGTTCGCGGCTGCGGGATCAGCTCGGCGGTGATCGTCGGATCGCTCTCCAGAGGTTTGTAGAGGGTTGGCGACGGGACCAGGTCCGCGTGCGAATCGGCTTGTTCACTGCCGGTCGATCCCACCGTCACCGGAAAGCGAAAGACCTGGCTGCGCTGCCCGCGGGGCGTGATGTCGGCAAAGAGCAGGAAATGGCCGGCATGGGGGAAGGCGTAGGTGATCGAGAGCGCCCCATCGGCTTGCATCAAAGGGTGAATGTGATCGAAGAACGAGAGGTCCTGCGAAACCACGATCAGGTGAAGCAGGTGCTCGTGAACGAGCGCCAGGTCGCGCAGGGTGTGGCCCTGAAACTGCGGGGTGAAGGTCAGCCGCAGCGTTCGGTCATCGATCGCTTTGACATCCGGCGGCCGAAGGCCGATGTCGGAAACCGCGGCGTGCTGCGGCTCGGTGGCCAGGGCCATGTCGTAGCCCTCATCATGAAGCGTCGTCCGCGGGCCGCGTTGGATGGGAACCATTGGCATTCCGCACAGCGGGCAGTCACCGGGCTTTTCCGATAGGACGCCTTCGTGCATCGGGCACTGATAGCGGGCGACTTCGTTGGGCGGGATCCATTTGATGACCGGCGTCACCCACGGATCGAAGTACCCGGTCTTCATCTGCGAGCCGACCGGCAGCGCCAGCCGGGCGCAGAAGCCGGGAATGTCGCGGAGCGCGGGGGCCAGGCCGCGGAAATGCGAATAGTTGCCGGCTGAGGTTGCGGATTCCGCGACGCGGGCAAGCGGGATCGCCAGGTCTTCATAGCCCTGGGAAACGATGAGGTTCAGGTTCTCCGCGGGGACACCGACCGGCTGATGATCGTTGAAACGATCCAGGACATAGAGGTCCATCGCCTGATCTTTGTTGTCGAAGGTGAGCTCGGCCCGGATCGGCCCGTACGGTGCGATGGTGCCCTCGTGCGGCCCCCAGCGGTTATACCGGCCGTAGCCAATGTACCAGGGCAGGCCTTCGTTGTAAGTGACCAGCAGCACCGATTCGACGCACATGAACAGCGCGAACGAGATGGCGAACGCGCGCTTGAATTGGGGAAATCCATCCTGAAGCAGGCGGGATGCGCCGATGGAGAGGGCGACGATCCCCATGCAGACGTGGGCGATGTACACACCCGCGGCGACGTTGGCGTAGGGCGCGACGGTGTGGACATGGGTGAACAGCAGCCCGCCGCCAATCAGGGCCATAACGGCGATGATCTTGGACTGCTGCGAGGCGGCGCTGACGGCCCGCTCTTTCTTGTGCGATTTGCGCAGCAGCCCCGCGGCACCGATCACCGTCAGGACGATGGCGATGGACTTGTGAAGCTGAACCTCGCGGTCGCGGAGCTGATGCCAGTCGGTCAGGCGGTAAAGATCCAGGTCCGCGCAGAAGAACAGGAAAATGCCGCCGAGGAGCAGAAGCAGCGGACCAATCCAGCGGAGCTTGTCGGCGCGTTTGGGGAAAAGCGCGGTGGCCAGAAGGGAGCCGGAGAGCGCGAAGGTCAGATATCCGAAGATGTGGTGCATCAACTCGGAATACTTGAGATTCAAATCGGTCTGGCGGGTGGCGAGGTTATTCAGGTCATGAAGCGACAGAATCGTGTTGGCCCGCGCGCCGACGACGGCGGCGCCGTAATTGAACACCAGCGATCCGCCCAGGTAAGCCGTGACGCCCAGCAGCGAGTAGTAGCTCAGGCCAACGCCGGTGTAGATGGTGAGCGATTTGCGCCGGTCGGCGTCGAGGAACAGCCGCCACGCGGTGAGGATGACGAAGCCCCAGGAGGCGACGTTGGCAAGGAACTCGTGCCATTCGATGGCGTCCTGCGGCACGCCGGCCCGCGCCGCCCAGATCTCGGCGTAAATCCCGCAGATGAACGCGAACAGGAGGAAGACCGTCCCGGTCGCGGACAGGATCTTGGCGGCCCAGTGAAACCGCTCGGACCGTCGAAGCAAGCCGACTGCGTCGAAGATCAACCCCATCAGCAGCAGCACCAGCGGAAACTGGACCAGCTTGGGGTGGAGGTAGCCAAAAAACTGCCAAAGTTCCATAGGTTAAGTGAATGTAAGAATCCCGGCGTCGAGCGTCGACGCCGGGATTCGATCGTCTCCTTCACAGCCTCTGGAGGGGCTTACTTAGCCATTTCCTTGAGGCTCTTGAGAGGGCGGACCTTGACGACCTTGCGGGCGGGCTTGGCCGCGAACATCTGCTCCTGCTTGGTGAACGGGTTGATTCCCATGCGGGCCTTGGTGGCGGGCTTGTGGATCACGTTGATCCGCATGAGTCCCGGGACGGTAAAGGTGCCGGGACCTTTCTTGCCGAGGGCGCTGCGGATGTGCTCCGCCAGCGCGTCGAACACCTCGCCGACCTGCTTGCGGGACAAGCCGGTCTGTTCGGCGATACCTCGGAGAATCTCGCCCTTGCTGGGGGCCTTGCCTGTTGCTGCTGCTGCCATTTGGCTACGCTCCTTCTGTTAGAGGATTCCTGAAAAACTAAAAGTGGGGCATCTTTTACGGGTTTTTCAGGGGTTTGGCAAGGGGCGCGGGGCAAAGAAGTGCGCCGAATCCCGGCAAAAAGCGGCTCAAAGGTCGTGATTGCTGATTGCTGATTGTGCCGCCGGTGCCCTCACGTGCCCTCACCGGCGTTCTTCGCTGCGCAGACGCGTGGTCGGATTCCGCCGATGAGGGCACCGGCGGCACGCTTGAGTGATCAACGAATCCAGATTGTTCAGACGAAAGCCGGCTTGATCGCCAGAGCCGCCGGCTTGGAGGCGCCGCGAGGGTGGGGGCATTGGAATGCAGCAGCTTGAGACAATAGCCGGCGACGTCGAACGCGGCGCGGGGTCGTCCAAGCCGGCGGGCGGCGGCGCGCATGGATTCGAGACGCCCCGGCTCGGCCAGCAGCGCGGTGAGCTTGTGGCCGAGCGATGCGAGATTATTCACTTTGATCGCGGCGCCGTTCTCCAGGACGTAGTCGCTGTTGCGGGTTTCCTGTCCGGGGATGGGGTCGACGACGACCATGGCGGCCCCGCGGGCGAGGGCCTCGGAGGTGGTCAAGCCGCCGGGCTTGGAGACGATCACGTCCGCCGCCGCCATCAGCTCGTCCATCCGGTCGGTGAAGCCGAAGATGAGCCGCCGGTGATGATCGGGGCACGGCATCGCCTCGAGCCTGCGCCGGGCCTCGACGTTGCGGCCGGTGACGACGAGCAATTGCATGGGACGTGAAACATCGAGCAATTCCTGATGGAGCCGTTCGATCGGCCCGATGCCCAGCCCGCCGGACATTTGCAGGATGACGGGACGATCGTGGGCCAACTGGAGTTGATCTCTGCACTCCCATGGATCGCGCTGACGGGAGAAGTCCGGGTGAATGGGGATCCCGGTGGCGCTGATCTGCTCGAGGGAGATTCCCCAGGCGGCGAGGTTGCTGCGGCCTTCTTGGTTGGCGGTGAAATAGTGCTCGCAGGGCGGGTTGAACCAGAGGCGGTGGGTATCGAAGTCGGTCGTCGCCGTCACCTGGGGGAATTCGACGCGGCGTGCGCGGCGCAAATGGGCGATCACTTCGGCGGGAAGAAAATGCGTGCTGATCGCCAGGTCCCAGGGCTGGCGGGTAATCAGATCGACCAGGCGGCGCAGGTTCAGGCCCTGCACGCCGAAGCGCATGCGATCGACCGGGCGTTCCCAGCGGCGCAGCGGCCGGTCGAGGCGGTCGTAGAGATACCCGACCAGGTGTGGCGCGCCGGCCACCAGGTCGAAATATCCGCGGCCATACAAGCGGCGGAACAGGGGGTTCACCAGGTCCAGCACGTCGACGCCGACCGTGTGCGCCTGCGGGCAGATTTCCCGCAGGGCCAGTTGAATGGCCTGCGCCGCGCGTCCGTGGCCCCCGCCGACCGAAGCATAGAGGATGAGGATACGCGGGCGGCTCATAGCGCGGGTTCGCCAATGAGTTCCGCGCCGATGACGACGGAGACCGGAGCGGTAGCTTGAGGCGGCGGGGCGGCATCGCCGGCATGGCGCTCCGCCGCGGCGCACGCCGCTTTGTGGTGTTCGTCCCAATAGGCGTCGAAGGTGCGGGCGATCCCACAGCGTGCCACGCGAAGCGGCGCCGTGCGCGACATCCGCAATCGTCGTGGCTCGTCGGCCAGGAGGGATTGGACGGCCGCGGTCCAGGCGGCGGCGTCGTCCGCCGGCAGCACCAGGCCCGTGAGGCCGTCGTCGACAATTTCCTTGGGGCCGCCCTCGTCGCTCACCAGAACCGGAAGCCCCGACGCCTGTGCTTCGAGCACGACCTGTCCGAGCGTGTCGGTCTTCGAGGGGAACAGCAGCAGGTCGCTATTCGCGTAGAGGCCGGAGAGCTGGGCGTCGTTCTGGCGGCCCAGGAAGTGAGCCGGCAGGTCCTTGAGGTCCTGTTTCAACGGCGCGACCTGCGGTCCGTCGCCGGCGAATACCAGGGCCAGATCGCCGCGGCTTCGGCACAATTGACGGAACGACTTGGCCAGCAGGCCAAGGTTTTTTTCCACGCTGATGCGGCCGCAATACAGGAGGTGATGTGCCGCCCCGCGGATGCCGCGGTCGTGCCAGAAGTTGGGGTCGCGATGCCGCGGATTGAAAGTTTCCGAATCG
>DATHPP010000228.1:0-12248 GCA_035483795.1 Tepidisphaeraceae bacterium
TCGTATCGCATCCCCGCAGCGTCGGCCGATCCCGACATTGACATAGCCGGCAATGTGTCTCTGTCCGACGGCACGATGGATGTGGGCGTTCCGCTCACGAACGTGATCGGAGGAATGAAATTCACCGCCGCCACCCGGCAGGGAAAGATCGATTCCCTGGCCGGTTCCCTGCTGCTCGATACCGTCTGGGTCTCTGGACGACCGATCAACGATCTCAAGTTCGACCTGCGCCAATTCTCCGGCCGCAACGACATCCACATCGACAACATCACGGGCAAGGTGGCCAACGGCGGGCTGGCCGGGTCGGTCCTGCTCACCGTCCCCGACCAGGGCGCCAGCCGCTACACGATGAACCTTGTCGTCCGTAACGCCGACGTTCGCGAGTTGACCGACGAATCGGACCCCAACATGCGGGGCGAGGTGACCGCCAGCCTCTCCCTCGAAGGGGCCTGGGGCGACGCACACGCCCGGCGCGGCCGCGGCGACGTCGTCATCGTCGGCAAGGAACTGTACCGCGTCCCGCTGATTCTCGGCGTGTTTCAGGTCACCAACCTCTCTCTTCCGATCGGAGGCCCGTTCACCCACGGCACCGCGCGCTACAATGTCGAGGGCATGCGAATCAATTTCGAGCAGATGAACCTCAGCTCCGACACCATGCAGATGAACGGCACCGGATATCTCGACTTCGGCTCGCGCCAGGTTCGCATGACCCTCACCACCGACAGTGCCGGCGCGTTCAAAGTTCCCTTCCTCCACGACCTTCTCCAGGGCGCCCGCCAGGAGCTGCTTCAGATCAACGTCCGCGGCACTATTCAAGATCCCAAGGTCCAACCCAGCAGCATGGGCGCTTTCACGACGACCATCGACCAGGTATTCAAAGGCGAAGCCCCGAAGTAGAGAGCTGACGGTGCCGCAAACGTGGCCGCGCTCCCCTGGTCACTGGTTTTGTCCCTTTTTCTCCGCGGCGATACAGTCAGAATCCATGACCGACTCGCTGTCTCTGGCCGCGATCCAGGCCGCCCAGTCACGAATCCGCGACCGCATCTATCGGAGTCCCTGCCCGCATTCCTACATGCTTAGCCGCCGGTGCGGCTGCGAGATCTATTGCAAGCTCGATCACCTTCAGGTGACCGGCAGCTTCAAGGAGCGCGGAGCGCGCAACAAGCTTCTCTCGCTGACCGACGAGCAACGGAGGCAGGGCGTCATCGCCGCTTCCGCGGGAAATCACGCCCTGGGCGTCGCGTATCACGCCCAGACGCTAGACATTCCCGTCACCGTGATCATGCCCAAATGGGCGCCGCTGGTGAAAGTGAGCAACTGCCTCACGTTTGGCGCCAACGTCATTCTCAGCGGTGAGAACCTGGGCGAGTGCCTCGAGATCGCCCGGTCCGTGGCCGCCCAGAAGAACTTGACGTTCGTTCACGGCTTTGACGATCCGCACATCATTGCCGGCCAGGGCACGATGGGGCTGGAGATTCTCGAGGATGTGCCGGACGTGGACGCCATCATCGTTCCGGTGGGCGGCGGGGGATTGCTTGCGGGCGTAGTGCTCGCCGTCAAATCGCCGGGCTCGCAGGTCCGGATCATCGGCGTCGAGCCGGAGCACGCGCCGACGCTGTCGCGTTCGCTGGAGGCGGGCCGGCCGGTGCGGGTCGTCCCCACGCCCACGCTGGCCGACGGGCTTGCCGTCTCGCAGGTTGGCGATCTCTGTTTCGAGATCGTCCGCGGCGCGATCGATCAGCTCGTCCTGGTGGACGAGGTGCAGATCGCCACGTCGATCCTGCGGCTGCTGGAGCTGGAGAAGACGGTCGTCGAGGGCGCCGGCGCGGCGGCGCTGGCGGGAGCGATCAGTTGCGGTCCAATGCTTTCGGGAAAGAAGGTGGTGCTGTGCCTGACCGGCGGGAATATCGACCTCACCGTCATCAACCGCGTGATCGAGCGCGGGCTGGCGGCCGAAGGCCGGCTCTGCCGCATCCGGGCTTCCATCAGCGACCGTCCCGGCTCGCTGGCCGCCTTTCTTGCGCTGATCGCATCCACCGGCGCCAGCATCAAGGAGGTGACGCACGACCGCAATTTCGGCCCCGCCGACGTTTCCTTGACCGGGGTCATTGCGGTGCTGGAAACCCGCGACTTTGATCACGTCCGCCAGATCCACGAGGCGCTGCGCTCGGCAGAAATCCCCTTCGGCCAGGAGCCGCCGGGGCCGCTTGCCGCCGATTTCGACGATTCGCAAAGTTAAAGGTCCGTGTAACCTGTCAAATCGCTGATTAACTGCTCTCTACTCTGCCCTGCGCAATGGAGTCGTCATGGCAACGCCATCCCAGGCTTCCCCACAATCTGATTCAAAGGACCCATGGCCCGCGCTGCCGCTGGAGGCGTGGCGTCAGACCCATGCGACGCTGCACATGTGGTCGCAGATCGTCGGCAAAGTGCAGTTGGCGCTGACGCCGCTGATCAATCATTGGTGGAACGTGACGCTGCACGTAACCTCGCGCGGCCTGAGCACTCGAGCCATGCCGTGCGGCGATCGTGACCTGGGAATCCTCTTTGATTTTGTCGATCACAACCTCGTGCTCACCAGCAGCGACGGGCAGCGCAAGACGATGGCGCTGGCCCCGAAGTCGGTTGCCGAGTTCTATCAGGAGTTGACGGGATTGCTCGAAGCGATCGGCGCCGGGGTTCGGATCTGGCCGGTTCCGGTCGAAGTGAGCGATCCGATTCCATTTACTCAGGATCGGCAGCACGGCGCCTACGACCGGGAGCAGGTTCAGCGCTTCTGGCGGATCCTGATTGAGACGGCGCAGGTGTTCGAGGAATTTCGTAGCAGATTCATCGGCAAATGCAGCCCGGTGCACTTTTTCTGGGGGAGCTTTGATCTGGCGGTCACCCGCTTCAATGGGCGGCGGGCGCCGCAGCGTCCAGGCGCCGATCGGATTACCCGCGAAGCGTATTCCCACGAATGCATCAGTCACGGTTTCTGGCCCGGCGGATCGTGGTTCGGAAAGGAGATTGCCGCGCCGCTTTTCTACTCGTATACGGCGCCCGAGCCGGCGGGCGTGCGCGATCAGCCGGTCCGACCCGCCGGTGGTCGATTCGACGCGGAGCTATCCGAGTTCGTCATTTCTTACGATGCCGTTCGCACGGCACCCAACCCCCGAGCGGCGCTGATGGAATTCCTGCAAAGCACCTATGAGGCCGGGGCGAACTGCGCCGGCTGGGACCGCGCCGCTTTGGAACGAGCGGGATAAGGAACAG
Source organism: Tepidisphaeraceae bacterium (assembly GCA_035483795.1). Classification (GTDB taxonomy): domain Bacteria; phylum Planctomycetota; class Phycisphaerae; order Tepidisphaerales; family Tepidisphaeraceae; genus DASXMX01. The sequence continues at coordinate 3,256 of DATHPP010000228.1, forward strand.
GCTCTATTTGGGGGCCGCGAAGGCCCGGCCGCCGGCCGATCGGACGACGGCCGGACCTGTTTAATCTGTGAATTCTTCGCGGGGTCAGAGCTACGCGCCTCGCGCCTGGCGAATGGCGAGGAGATCGGCGTGCAGGGCTTGAATGTCGGCATGGCGAGTCGTGATCCAGCCGGCCACGTCGGTCTTGAGGCCGGCGGTGTGGGCCGCGATGTCTTCGTGAAGTTTCAGACGATCGGCGGCCAGTTGCGTCTGATCTTTGGAACCCAGATCGGCTTTCATCGCGGCGAGGTCGGCGGCCTTGGCCGTCAAAAACGTCGCGTTGGTGGCGGCGACGGCCGTGTGGAATGTGGTGAGATCGCTCTGCGCCTTCATGATGTCGGTCTCCAGCTTTGCGATGGCGGCAAGCATTGCCGGGCTGGGCGTTGCCGACATCAGACGCCGCGATTCTAGTGCCTGAATGAACTGAGACATTGGGTTCCTCCAGTTTCGCAAATCTGTCCAAATCCCCCATTCGAATCATCGACCGTTTCTGATGTACGTTTCGTCATGAGCGACAGGCAAATGCGCGCGGTTATGGGACGGTCCTGAATGTGATGGAGGTTCAACTCGATTTGCCCGAGGGGTCGCATCATGATGGCCGTCGTGCTTTTGAGAGATCTTCGCCCCTAGAATCGTCCGTGGTCTGGACGGTTGGCCGGACATGCAGGCGCGATGCCAAAATCGTTTTACGTCATTGACGGACATGCCCATATCTACCGCGCCTATTTTGCGCCCTTCCGCGATCTGACGAGCCCGACCGGCGAGCCGACCAAGGCCACCTTTGTCTTCACGCAGATGCTGCTGAACCTGATCAGCCAGCGCCAGCCGGACTATTTGTGCATGGTCATCGACAGCGGCGACGAGACGGTCTTCCGCAAGGAGATTTTCAGCGACTACAAAGCCAATCGAAAAGAGCGCCCCGACGATTTTGGGCCGCAGGAACAGCGGATTCTCGAGATCGTTCGCGATGCCGGCGTCCCCATCTTTGCCAAGCCCGGTTACGAAGCGGACGATCTCATCGCCACCATCGCCAGGCAGTTGTGCGACGAGGATTACGAAATATTTGTGGTCTCCAAGGACAAGGACCTGCGGCAGATCGTCAATCCGTGCACGAAGATGTACGACGTGCAGAACGACAAGGTCATCGACCTGGCGGCGATGGAGCAGGAGCTCGGCTATACGCCCGCCGAGGCGATCGAAATCCAGACCCTGACCGGCGACGCAATCGACAACGTGCCGGGAATCCCCGGCGTGGGGGAGAAAACCGCCCTCAAGCTCGTCAAAAAGTATGGCTCGGCGGACGCAGTGCTGAACCATCTGGACGAGCTGACGCCCAAGATGCGGGAGAACTTCGAGAAATACGCCGAGCGGCTTGCGGTCGCGCGGAAGCTGGTCACACTGAAAGACGATGTCGAATTCGATTTCGACGTCGATGCCTGCCGGTTTGTCGGCCTCGACCAGAACGCGCTGCGATCGCACATGCGAGCGCTGGGGTTTACCAGCCTGCTCAAAAGGCTGGGGGCCGAAGACGATGTGGACGAGGCGCCGATTCGCAGCGCGCCGCTGCCGAGATCGCCTTTGGGGCGCTTCGAGGAATCTTTGTTTGGCCCGGACCCCGAAGCTGGGCAATCGAACCCCCTGACTGAGCCGGCTACGGGCAGCGGTTGCCGATATGAGCTGGTTCAGACCGACGAGCAGTTCGAAGCTTTTCTCCAAGACCTGAAGAAACAAAAACGCTTTGCTTTTGACACCGAGACGGATCAGCTTGGTCCGACATCGGCCAGGCTTGTCGGCCTGAGCTTCAGTTGGCAGCACTCGACCGGCTACTACGTTCCCGTGTGCGGGCCGAGCGGCGCGCAGTTTCTCAATTGCCAGCGCGTGCTGCCGGCGTTAAGGCCGATCCTCGAAGATCCACAGGTCAAAAAAGTCGGCCACAACCTCAAGTACGACCTGCTGGTGATGAAACAGGTGGGCGTCGAAATCCGCGGCGTGGAAATGGATTCGATGATCGCTGCCTTTCTGCTCGACGCCAGCCGGATGCAGTACGGCATCGACCGGCTGGCCCTCGACCTGCTGAACTTCAGGAAAGTCCCCACCAGCGACCTGATCGGAAAAGGACGGCGTCAACTCACGATGGATCGGGTCGAGCTGAATCGGATCGCCTGCTACGCGGCGGAAGACGCGGACGTCGCGCTGCGCCTTGCCGATTACATGTCCGAGCGGTTGGATGCGATGCCGGTCCTCCGGAAACTCAACGACGAGCTCGAGACGCCCCTCATCGACGTGCTGGTCGAGATGGAGCACAACGGAATCTCGATCGATCCGGCGATCCTCAAAGAGCAAAGTGCGGTGCTGGCCGGACGAATCGACGAGATGCGGCAAATCGTCTATGACGACGCCGGCCGCGAGTTCAATATCGATTCGCCCAAGCAGTTGGAGCAGATATTGTTTGTCGAGATGAACTTGCCGCGAGGCAAACGAACCAAAACCGGGTATAGCACCGATGTCCAGGTCCTCGACCGGCTGGCGTCGAAATATCCCATTGCCCAGCACATCAAGAACTACCGCGAAGTGGTAAAACTGAAGAACACCTACCTGGATAGTCTCACCGACTATCAGAGCCCCGCCGACGGCCGCATCCATGCAAGCTTCAATCAGGCCGGAGCGTCCACCGGGCGGTTGTCCTGTAGCGATCCCAATCTCCAGAACATCCCGATCCGGCGCGATGAGGGGCGACGCATCCGCCTCGCATTTGTTCCGGGTGACCGGGAAAAGAATGTCCTTCTCACCGCCGATTACAGCCAGATCGAACTGCGCATCCTCGCTCACCTGACCCAGGAGCCGGCGCTGCTGAAGGCGTTCAGCGAAGACGAGGATATTCACCGCGCAGTGGCGGCCGAAGTTTTCAGCGTCGCTCCCGACCAGGTCAGCCGTGAGCAGCGCGGCTTCGCCAAGACGATCAATTTTGGTATCGTCTACGGCGTCAGCGCGATGGGACTGGCAAATCGGATCGAGGGTTTGACGGTTCGAGCGGCCGGCGACCTCATCACGCAATATCACCGGCGTTTTCCCGGCATCGCCAAATTCCTGCGCGAATGTGTCCGCCAGGCGCAGGAAAAAGGATACGTCGAGACGATGATGGGCCGGCGTCGTCCGATCCCGGACATCAACAGCAGCGTCCTCAGCCAGAGCCGGGCCAGCGAGCGGATGGCAATCAACAGCGTCGTGCAGGGCTCCGCGGCCGATCTCATCAAGCAGGCCATGCTCAATGTCTTCAGACGCATCAGGCGCGAAAACCATCCGAGCAAGCTGCTGCTTCAGGTTCATGACGAGCTGGTCTTCGAGACGCCCGCCGACCGGGTCGAAGATCAGGCCGCGATGGTGCGGCAGGAGATGACCACCGCCATGGAGTTGACAGTCCCGCTGAAGGTGGAAGTGGGTTGGGGAAAGAATTGGCAGGAAGTAAAGTAAGGGGATGGAATTGATGGAACTGGAAGACGCATTCGTTGAGTTCGAGCCGCAGATCGACCGGCGTCCAAAAGTGCCGGAGCCGCCTCCCGTGCAGCTTCTGGCCGTGGCGGATGTCGCACTGCCCGGGATCGCGGGACTGGAGAAGGAACTGGATGCCTTCTATGTGGAATTGCTGCGCTTGGAGCGCGATGCGGCAACGCAGGAAATCGTCTATCGCGCCGAAAACTTCCGTTTGCGTTTTGACGTTCACGAATGCCCGCAACCCCGCGAAGACATGCGCGCCATCGGCATCGCGATTCCCAGTCTGGCGGAAATGGTCGGGAAGCTGACCGACCTCGAAGTGGAATTCATCCGCCAGCGCGGCATCGCCCCGGCGCAAAATACGCTCCTGCTCCGCGACCCGGCAGGAAACTGGATCGAGCTGTCGGAGATGACTCGCGTGTCTTGAGCGGGAATTCGTAGTGCTTTCCCATGTCACAGGCAGAATGTCACTGTGGCCGGTCATGTACTCAGGCAAACCGATCATCGGCATCGCAGGTGGGATCGGAAGCGGTAAGAGCTTCGTCGCGAATCTTTTTGCCCAGCTCGGCTGTGCTGTTCTCGACGCCGACGCCCAAGTGCGCCAGGCCTATGCCGATCCGCAGGTGCTCGAGACTCTTCGCCAGTGGTGGGGGCAGGGCGTTTTCCGCCCAGACGGCGCCATCCACCGCTCCGCGATCGCCCGTAAGGTTTTTGGCGACCCAAAGGAGCGAGAGCGCCTCGAAGCCCTTCTACACCCCATGGTTGCCCGTTTCCGCGACGGGGAAATGAAAAATTTGGCGTCAAACCCCAAGACAGTTGCTTTTGTGTGGGATACCCCACTATTGTTTGAAGCAGGGCTGAACAGCCAATGCGACGCCGTCGTCTTCATCGACACCCCTTTGCACTTGAGATTACGGCGTGTTTCCCAGGCACGAGGCTGGGATGAGGCCGAGTTGTTAAAAAGAGAAAAATTGCAGTGGCCTCTGGACACGAAGCGGGAAATATCCGATTATTTCATTGAGAATACCGCCGACGCGGACGTTGTCCGCGATCAAGTCCGGGACGTTCTTTCCCGCATTCTGGCACGAGCGTCGCAGCCGGAACCCACGTAGATTGGGACGTCGCAGGGGCTTCTCGGCAGACTTCCCATAACGCTTATGAGTCTCGGCGGGCGGTATTCGGGAAGAGGCAGCCGTGAACCGGCAGGTCATGGCAGCGTATAAGATTGGTTCTCCTTTACTGGCACAGAGTCTGGAACCCGCATGGTCCGTCTTCTCTGATTGAGGCGGGCAAGCGTCTGCACGGATGCAGATGACCGGCGGTGTTGAAGACAGCTTTTCCCAGAAAAAATTCGTCATTGACTCGGAGATTTCCGAGCGTTCCCGGCCGCGTGGCGCATATCATCCAGGCGGTGGGGGCCTCGATTCACGACTCAACATAACTGCAACTGTATTCCACTTTTCATTTTTGGAGGCCTAGCCACAATGGCCAAGTCCACATCCCGCACGCGGCGCTCAACGCAAACGCAAGCCGAGCCCGAAGTGCAAGAACCGTCCGAACAGCCGGCAGCGGCGGCAACCGCCGTCGAAACTCCGCCGGCCCCCGCCCCAACCGAGCCCGCCCCAACCGAGCGCACCTCGTCGAACGAATCCCGTTCCGCCGACAGCACTCGCGCCGAGCGGGCATCCAAGGAATCCCGCTCCGAGGCCCGCGAATCCCGCGGCGACCGCGAACCGCGCGAAAACCGCGACCGTGAGCCGCGCGAAAATCGCGACCGCCCCGACCGGGACGACCGCGACGGCGCCGGCCAGACGGCCACCGCCGACGTCGGCAGTCTCGACGCCGAGACCAACGCCAAATATGAGCAGGTCAAAGGCGGCAAACTTTACATCAAAGACCTTCAGATGATGGACGTGCACGCCCTGCACGACATCGCCAAGCAGGAAGGCATTCCCGATTACATCGGGCTCAAAAAGCAGGACCTGATCTTCCAGATCCTCCGCTCGCGCATCCGCCAGAACGGCTTGATGTACGGCGAAGGCGTTCTGGAAATCCTGCCCGACGGCTTCGGCTTCCTCCGCAGCCCGGAGTACAACTATCTCCCCTGCCCGGATGACATCTACATCAGCCCCAGCCAGATTCGCCGATTCGGCCTGCGCAACGGGCACGTCGTGCAGGGCCAGATCCGTCCACCCAAGGAATCCGAGCGATACTTTGCGCTGCTTCGGGTCGAGGCGATCAACGGCGAGGACCCCGAGCGGATCACCGACACCGGCAATTTCGAGGACCTCACGCCGCTCCACCCCAACCGGCGGATCATCCTCGAAACCGACCCCAAAGAGCTGAACATGCGGATCGTCGATCTGGTCACGCCGATCGGCATGGGCCAGCGCATGCTCATCGTCGCTCCACCGCGAACCGGCAAAACCGTTCTGCTCCAGAAGATCGCCAACTCGATCAGCAAGAACCATCCCGAGATGGTGCTCATCATCCTGCTGATCGACGAGCGGCCGGAAGAAGTCACCGACATGGAGCGGAACACCAAGGCCGAAGTCGTCTCCTCGACCTTCGATGAGCCGGCGTCCCGCCACGTGCAGGTTGCCGAAATGGTCATCGAGAAGGCCAAGCGGTACATCGAGTTTGGCAAGGACGTGGTGATCCTGCTCGACTCGATCACCCGCCTGGCCCGCGCGTACAACACCGAAGTCCCGCACTCCGGCAAGATCCTGACCGGCGGCGTGGACGCCAACGCCCTTCAAAAGCCCAAGCGTTTCTTCGGCGCCGCCCGAAATATCGAAGAGGGCGGGTCGCTGACGATCCTGGCGACGGCGCTGATCGACACCGGCTCGAAGATGGACGAAGTGATCTTCGAGGAGTTTAAGGGCACCGGCAACGCCGAGCTGCACCTGGACCGCCGGCTGGTCGACCGCCGCACGTACCCCGCGATCGACATCAACTCCTCCGGCACCCGCCGCGAAGAGCTGCTGCTCGATCCCAAGGAGCTCGAGCTGGTCTACCGCCTGCGCCGCGTCCTGTCCGACATGAACCCGGTGGAATCCGTCGAGCTGCTCAAGGGCCGTCTGGAAAAGGTCCCGAGCAACGCCCAGTTCCTGATGTCGATGAATCTCGACTAAACGGGCTGACGATCGGATATCTGATGAAGGCCTCGAAGTTTTACTTCGGGGCCTTTATCTTTTCAGAGCTAAAAAAGAGGCTGGGAATCTGACGCGGGAGGAACCCGCTCTTAATTCCAGAACAAGCTTCACCCCGCCGTTCAAAGGGACTACATCGAATGCATCGAGGAAATGCGCCGCGAGGACGAATACGAGAAACGGCAGGATCGGGCCGTTGAGGGCGGCGAATAATTACTGCGATCGATCGCGGCACCAATCCTTCCACATCTGCCGGAATGCAGCTTCCACCTCGCGCGCGAACTGCGGCGCATTCATGAGTGGCGACTCCGCCATTCGTTGTCGCAACGTCGAGCGCACTTTCGTCAGCCGCGGCAGATCTGAAGCGATCGCCGCCGCAATCTCGATGTACTGCCCGAGATCAGGGGCGATCATCTCCGGCAATCCGGCGTTGGACAGGATGCTCACTCCACCTCGCGACGCGGCGGTCTTTCCCGCCAGCGTCACCACCGGCACGCCCATCCACAGTGCATCGCAGGTGGTCGTGCCGCCGGGGTAGGGGAATGGGTCCAGCGCAATGTCGATCTGGTGGTATTGCTGGAAATAGTCCTCGATCGGCAGCCGGCCGACGATGTGCAGCCGCCGCGGATCAACGCCGGCTTGCGCGAACCGGTCGCGCACACGCTGGCGGTGACTTCCTTCGCCCGAATGCAGGATCAACTCCGAGTCGGGAATGCGCCGCAGAATCTCGGCCCACGTGGCCATCGCCTGGCCGCTCACCTTGGCGAAATTGTTCAGACAGCCGAACGTGACGCGCCCTTTGCCCGTCGCGGGCGGCGGATTCACGGGCGGCCCGCCAATGGGCGGCTCGTAGCACCAATAGCTGTGCGGCAGGCGGATCGATTTCTCACTGTAGATCGACTCGTCGGAACCCGGAGGATCGAGATACGTGTCGGTCACCCGATAATCCATGGTCTCCAATCCGGTCGTGCTGACATAGGCCAGGTAGGTGACTTGCACCGGCGCGGGCTTGCGGGCGAAGGCCAGCATGCGCGTGCCGCCCATGTGCATCGCCAGATCGACCAGGATGTCGATGCGATCGCCGCGGACAAGGTCCGCCAGTGCATCATCCGAAAGGCCCGCCGTGTCGCGCCAGGTGTCGACGCAGCCTCGAAGCCGCTGTGTAAGCGCATCCGGGCGGGCGACGTCGCAATAAGCGAAAATCTCGTATTGCCCGTGGTTGTGATGCGAGAGCAGCGGGGCGATAAACCGGCCCACTGGGTGGACGCGCAGGTCGGGCGACACATAGCCGACGCGCAGGCGCGACTCGACTGAGCCCGTCGAAGTCCCGTTGGGCGAGCGGTCATTCTCGTGCGGGCGGATCGACGCCGCCAGCGGTTGGGCATAAATGCGATTCCACTCCCGGTGTTCCGCGGCGACAGCTTGGGCGTCGAACTGCGGATCGAAGTGAAGCGTGTAGAGCAGGTTTCCCGCCACGAACGGATTCGGCTCGATCTCCAGGGCACGGCGATAGCACGCGATCGCCCCGGCAAAGTCGCCCGTGTCCTTGAGCGCATTGCCAAGATTGTTGAGCGCCCCGGCCAGCTCCGGACGCAACGCGACGGCCCGCTGGTACGCCGCGATCGCGTCGTCGATCGTTCCAAGCTCGCTGTAAACGATGCCCAGGCTGTTATGCGCCTCGGCGTAGTCGGGCCGCAGCGCGATCGCCCCGCGGTACGCGTCAACCGCCTCACTGAGCTGTCCCACCGTCCGCAGGCACTCGCCAAGCTCGAAGCGGACTTCCCAGTTCTCCGCCCGCAGCGCCGCCGCCTTCTTGTACGCCTTGATCGCCTCGTCGAGATCGCCCCTGCGCTTGAGCGACAGGGCCAGGTTCCCAAGCGTATCCGCGGAATCGGGCTGTAAGGCCAGGGCGTGGCGGTAGGCGAGAATCGCCTGGTCGAGCTCTCCCTTCTCGTGCCAGACATTGCCGAGATTGTTGTACGCCTGTGGGAAGTTGGGGCGGAGCGACAGGGCCAAGCGGAGTTCCCCCATCGCTGCATCCAGCCGGCCCAGCAGCCGCAGGGTATGACCGAGATTGTTGTGGGCATCGGCGTTGTCGTGCTTCAGCGATAAAGATTGGCGATACTCCGCCGCGGCCTCCTCCAGCCGCCCGCCCCCCAGCAGCGCCGCCGCAAAGTTGCCCCGCGCCTCGGCCGAATCCGGCTGCAACTCGACGGCCCGCAGGTGCGCCTCGATCGCCTCCTCAAACCGCCCCTCGCCAGCAAGAATGAGCCCCAGATTCCCGAAATACGCCCCCACGTCGGCCCGCGC
>DATHPP010000229.1:0-23560 GCA_035483795.1 Tepidisphaeraceae bacterium
TCGTCGCGGCGGCCATGAGCATCGCCGGCAACCTCGGGACCTTCCGCGCCAGTTCCGTCGCCGGGGCATCTTTGAGCGTCCACGGCGTCATTGGCGCCATCGCCGCCTCGCACTGGACCTCCAATCAATCCGTCAGCGCCACATCAATCAATTCCATCACGCTGGGCGGCAGCGCCCAGCTCGATGTCACGGCCGGCTCGCTTCGCTCGCTGCACGTTGCCGGCACGCTGCACGATTCGGTCCTGCTGCTCACCGCGGGCGGCGCGCAGGATCTGGCGATTCTCGCGGCCGGCGCCGTCGACAACACGGTGATCGACACCACCGGCAGCATCGGCACGATCTCGGCGAGCGCGCTGGAAGATTCGCAGATCTACGCCGGCATCGGCGCCAGCGGCGCCGCTGCCCCTTTCCCGCCGGTGAGCAGCGCCTTCGCCGCCATGGCGAGAATCTCGACCATCCAACTCAGGAAGATGAACGGCGTCTTCTCCGACACCAACTCGTCGATCGCCGCCTCTCAGATCGGCCAACTGAACCTTGGCCGCGTCCAGTTCGCCAACGGCGGCACGCCCTTCGGCGTCCAGGCGGTCTCGATCAAGTCCCTCACCGCCGCCGGCCCCTCGACCAGCGCCTTCACCTTCCGCAATCTCACCAGCCAGGCCATTGTCTCCGCCGACTTCGCGGCCAAAAAGATTGACCCCCAGGATTTCACGATCGCGTTTCTCACCCAGTTTTCGGGGTCCTAAAGCCCTTCAAATTCGTCCGCCATGCCGTATGGTATCCGCCTGGTAGGAACGCCGATGGACCGCGAACACCTCTTTGCTCAGTTGGACCAGTTCAAGATCGAAACGCCCTCGTGGGGTTACGCCGACACGGGCACCCGCTTCGGGAAATTCGTTCAACTGGCGGCGGCGTTCACCATCGAGCAGAAGCTCGCGGACGCGGGCGTGGTCCACAAGTACACCGGCTGCTGCCCGACGGTCGCCGTTCACGTGCTGTGGGATTTTTCCATGGGGGTGGATGCGACCGAGACCGCCCGCGTCGCGCAGAAGCACGGCGTGCGAATCGGCGCGATCAACCCCACCCTCTTTCAGGACCAGATTTACAAGTTCGGCTCCGTGTGCAGCCCCGATGAGCACGCCGCCCAGCATGCTCACCGGCATGTGCTGGACAGCATCCACATCGGCAGCGCGGTGGGCTCCAATGCGCTGAGCCTGTGGTTTGCCGATGGGACGAATTATCCGGGGCAGGACGACATCACCACGCGAAAGCACCGGATGCACGGGGCGCTGCGGCAATGGCATGACGCGATGCCCGCCGGGATGACGATGCTGGTCGAGTACAAGCCGTTCGAGCCGGCGTTCTATCACACCGACATCGGCGACTGGGGCATGGCGTACATCTTTGCCAAAGACGCCGGGCCGCGGGCGAAGGTGCTGGTGGATACCGGGCATCACCTCCAGGGAACCAACATCGAACAGATCGTCGCATTCCTGCTCGATGAGGACATGCTCGGCGGGTTTCATTTCAACGACCGAAAATACGCCGACGACGATCTGACGCTCGGCAGCATCGATCCGTACGCGGTCTTTCGCATCTTCAACGAGATCCGCAACGCCCGTGAACTGCACGATCGCGACGTGTCCGGCATCGCTTACATGATCGATCAGTCGCACAACCTCAAGCCCAAGATCGAGGCGATGATCCAGACCGTCACGACCGCGCAGGAGCTTTTTGCCAAGGCGTGCCTGGTCGATCGCCGGAAGCTCCGCGACGCGCAGCTTCGCATGAACGTCGTCGACGCCGAGGAATGCCTTAAATCCGCCTTCGCCACCGACGTGCGGCCGATCCTCGCGGAATGGCGCAAACGCAAGGGGATCGATCCCGATCCCCTCTCGGCCTACCGCGCCAGCGGATACGAAGCAGCCGTGGCGAATGAGCGCGAGGCGCAGCGCGCTTCCGGGCCGGGGTCGGCTTCTTCGTCCTATGCCTGATCAGTTCCCGACGTGTCCCGTCAGATCACGCGGGATGGCAACTTTCAGGGTCTCAAGCAGATCAGTCCAGGCGCTCTGGAAGCGTTCGGCAACGTCCTCGTAAACCTCGAAGGTGATCAGGCACTGCACGAGCCGCGCCCGCGCCAGCAGTTGCCGGCAGAGGATCGGCTTGCCGTTCTCCGGATCGTTCAAGGCCGGCTTCTGCGACCAGACCAACTCGACGTCTGGGCGCTTTTCCTCGTTCATGATCAGCTCTTCCTGCGCCTGGTTTTTCTGACGGCGCTCCTCGTCCCAGAGCATCGCCAGCAACTGCTTGAGTGGGAGCTTTCCCCAGCCGCCCTTGACCGGCGGCAGCCGGAAGATGGTGAGCGAAATCCGCACCTCGTCCGCCGGGGGCTCGCGATCGTGGATCGAGACCGTCTGCTTCTGGTCGTGGCGAATCACCCAGCCGGCGGGAATCTCAAACGCCACCGCTCCACGCTCCGCCACAAACAGATTGTTCCCCGCCTTGCACTTCCACCCGTGCAAAGCCGGCAGCGGGATGCTGGTCTTCTCAAAGGGCTGTGGGTCATCGGGCATTTCTGGATCATCGTCGCTGCCGCACATACGTGCAATCGCGCGATCATCGCCCGATTGCCAAACGTCCGGCGACCTATTTAGCTCAAACTGAGCGGTTTGATGCTCGGAGGATAGCAACAATTAAAGTGCCGCCGGTGCCCTCACCGGCGGAATGCGGCGGCGCGCCGGGGCAGCGAAGACCACCGGTGAGGGCACCGGCGGCACCAAGAGCCTGCACCCACAGTGCGCCGCTCGGTGCAACGAAGGCAACAGGCCCTTTTAGCTTCCGCGCAGAAGCCGTGGCTGGCGCAGCGCTCGTTCGAAATCGTTGCGACGAATGAACGGCCAAAGCCGCCATTCCCCCATCGATTCATAATGTCGCCTCATCAGCTTCGGCAAGAACAACGACGCCATTCCGAGCGTCAGCAGGTTGACCAGGAACGCCGGAATGCTGATGAAGCTGCGGACTGGCCATTCGTATTCGAGGTTCGAATACAGAAAGACGATCCAGCGACAAATCTCCTGTCGTGCCTCTGGGGCGAGTTCCCATTTGCCGCGCAGGCGGTGACAACGCGTGTCGTCGTACAGGAACCACGCCCGCGTTCGGACAGCCCATAGGGCCGGGTCCGTCCGGATGTCGAACGGGCGCGAAATAATGGGATGCAGTCGATTTTCAATCTCGTCGTTGGTCAACAAGCCGGCAGCGAAATGCCTCAGCAGCTCGGCCATTCGGTCACGCCTCGCTCTATCGATCATGACCGCCTCAAAGTCGGAACACTGCCCCGATTTTCTTCCCCAGGAGTGCGTTGGCCGCGAGGATCGTCAGCGTCAGCAGCAGCATCGCCCAGACGCCCAGGGCACTGGCGATGTAGAGGCCGTCGCCGAGGCGCATCGAGAGATCGAGGATGGCCTTGGTGATCGGGTAATACTGCATTCGCTGGGCCAGGATGAGCGAATCGCTGACCTCGAGCATCGCGAAAGCGAACGCGAGCAATCCCCCGGCGATCAGGCTCGCCAGGATCAGCGGCAGCGTGATCCGGCGGAGCACCGTCCATCGCCCGGCGCCCAGATTGGCCGCGGCAAGCTCCAGGTCCCGCGGCGTCTGTTGCAAACCCGCCACCGCGGCGCGGACGACGTAGGGCAATCTTCTGGCGGCGTAGGCCAGCACCAGCACCACCGCGGGCCACTCCTGCACGTCCAGAAAGAACGGCGTGCGGCTCCCCAGCTTCCGCTTGAACCAGATGCTGATCGACAAATACCCGAACGAGAGCACCAGCCCCGGCACCGCCAGCGGCAGCATCGCCAGCGCATCGATCAGCCAGCGGCCGGGTACGCTGCTGCGGACGATAACGATCGCCGCCGCCAGCCCCACCACCACCGCCAGCGCCGTCGCGCAGGATGCGTACTGAAGCGAGCGCTTCACGCTCGGCAGCGCCAGCGGGTCGGTCAGCGCCGCGCGGTAGTGATCGAGCGTGAAGTGGGCCGGCAGAATCGACTTGTACCACGCGCCGGTCGCGCTGAAGCTGGTGAGGATCACCGAGATGTGCGGCACGACCGCCAGCAGGAAAACCAACAGGAAGCACATCGCCGCCGCGAGGCCTTTCCATCCCGACAGTTTTTGTGAAGTCGCCGCGACCGAAGCTTTGGTTGTCGCCGCCTCAAAGCCGCGGCCCAGAATCACCTTTCCCACCAGGTACAGCGCCGCCGACGCCAGCAGCATGACGACCACCAGCGCATAAGGAACCGGATTCCCCGCGACCTCGTTAATCTGATGAAACACCTGAACCGGCGTGATCGTGTAAAAGCCGAACATGAGCGGCGTGCCCAGCTCGGTGAAACTCCAGATCATCACCAGCGTGCACCCGGCAAAAAGCCCGGGCTGAATCATCGGCCGGGTAATCTGCCAGAAAATCCGCCCCGGCGACGCGCCCAGGTTCGCCGCCGCCTGCTCCATCGCCGGGTCGAGGTTCGCCAGGCTCGCCTGAATATTCAGCAGCATCACCGGATACAGGTGCAATGCTTCAATGACCACGATGCCCAGCAGCGGGAACTTGCCGATCCAGTCGATGCCAAGCGGCCCTCCGCCACCGACGAGTTGGGTCAGCGGGCCGTACCGCCCCAGAACGATCTGCATGCCGATCGCGCCCACGAACGGTGGCAGCACCAGCGGCACCAGCAGCAGCCCGTTCAGCAGCCCTCTGAGCGGAAATGTGTAGCGCACACTCAGGATCGCCAGCGGCAGCGAGACGACCAGAGTCAGCAGCGTCACCAGGACGGCGACGATCGTCGCGTTCGCAAGTCCCCGCACGAGTCCGGCATCCTGAAAAACCAGACCCAGATACGCGAACGTTAGCGAGCCATCCGGACGCGTGAAGCCGGTCTTCACAATTTGCACGATCGGCCAGATCAGCAGCGCGGCGAAAAACAGATACAGCAGAGCCGCCAGAACCACGTGGACCGTCTGTGGCGGGGCGGCAGATCGGCGCGATTTCCGCGTCGCGGACGCGTGATCACGCAGAGGCTCGGCTGCGACGGAAGTCATTGCCGCGCCTCCGCCGCCACCTCGAAGTAGTGCTTTCTGAAACGATCGCTCCACAGGATGCGCTGACGGGCATTCCACAGATTGGCATCGCCATGCGACTGCTCGAGCGCGGTGCGCTCGGCTTGCCGCCGTTCGACGTCCTGCATCGTCACCGGCACATCGGCAAGCACAGCGAACAGCGCGGCGCATCGGGTGGGATCTTTCACGGAGAGGATGGCCACACAGGCGTCAGTCAATGCATCGCGGCTGTCGATCCAGGCGGCGATCCAGATGGGGCTCGTATCGCTCATCAGCCCCATCCACTGACCGCGCTGGTTGAATCCCCCTGACTCGATGAACGGATTGCCGTGATCGGCCCAGCCGGTTTGGTTGGCATAGACGTCCGCCCGCACCGGCATGCGGCGGGGGCTGCGCCGGATCGGCCCTCCGGGCTCGCCCGGGCGAAGGATCCACAGAAGCTGACCCTCCCGGCTCAGCAAAAACTCCACAAAGCGCGTGGCCAGCTCCAGTTGCCTGCCGCTGGTCCCGCTGAGAATGGCGACCGCGTCGGGCGTGATTGCCGTCGCCGCCCGGGGAAGCACGAATTGCGAGCGATCCGCACCAACCGTCTCTTCAGTCACCCGGGCGTAGAAGTCGATCGACATTCCCGCCGCCGCCTCACCGCGCCCCACGTCGGTCGGAACGATCTCCGAAGAGTCAGTGAAGTATCGTGCGTTGGCGGCGATCAGCACCAACTCGCCCATTCCGCGTTTCCACCCCGCCGAGATGGCATCGCGATATTCCGCACGCCTGGCCAGTTCGGGCCGCGGCAGCTTCTTCAGCTCCGGACGCCGCGAAAAGAGCTCCTCCTCCGCATCGGCCATGGCCCGCTGGATCACCATCATGTAGGCGACCGACGCCGATCCGCTGTGAGCGGGATCGGCAAGTGCGATCAGTCGAAACAATTTCGGATTGGTCAGATCGGCCCACGTCTGTGGCGGCGAAAGCTCCAGGGCCTGATAGAGTTGCGGGTTGTAGGTAATGCCAAAGCTGCTCAAGCACGCGCCGACCCACTGGGGCGTTGGGTTTCCGGCACTATCCTTGGTCGGATCATACAGCCGCACACCCGCCAAAGCATCGTGGGGAAACGCGGCCCGCATCAGCGGTGGGTCGAGGTGCATCGGCTGGAGGATGCCTTTGGGCTGCAAGTCGTGATAGAACGTGTAATCCCCGCCGCCCCAGGCCACGTCCAGCCCCGTCGGTTTGTTCGCCAGCAGACGAATCATGTCGCTGGTACCGCCAGGCACGTGATAATCGATGACGACACTGGCGCGGTAGTGTTGGCGATACCACCGATCGAACGCGGTGGCGAACTCGCCTCGGATGTCGCCATTGTGCGGCGTCACGACAACTAGCTTCAGCGCGTCCCCTTGCGGCCTCTCCGCGTCCGTCCCGTCAGTCTGAAAATGGCGCAGGACGAACGGCAAGCCGAGCAGCAGGGCAAAAAGAATCGGATACGCCAGTCGCATGGTTAGAGGCTCTTACTCGCGAAGCACAACCGCATCCTCCGGATCAAACTCAACCGTCAACCGCCGCGGCGGATCGAACAGGGGCGGCGAACTCACCACTTTGATCTTCTGTCCCTTTACCAGAAGTACATGCTCGCTGGCCTCGCCCAGAAACGTCGTCTCGGTGACGTCGCCTTCCAGACGATTGAGGCCGTCGCTTGCCGGTCGCGCGTCTGCCAGCCTCATCTGCTCTGGACGAATGCTGAGCGTGACCTCGCCCGACAGCTCGCGGCCGCCTGCCGCACGAATCGGCCCTGCCGCGGTCTCGACACATACTTGACCGTCCTCGCGGCCGATAACCTTGCCGCGAAGCAGGTTTGTTTCGCCGATGAAATCGGCCACAAAGCTGCTCGCCGGGCGGTGATACAAGTCCGCGGGAGTACCGACCTGAACAATGCGGCCGGCATTCATGAGGGCGATTCGGTCCGCCACGCTCAGCGCCTCCTTCTGATCGTGCGTCACGTAAATCGTCGTCAGTCCCTGCGTCTTGCAGATATTGCGGATCTCCCCACGCATTTCATGGCGGAGTTTTGCGTCCAGATTGCTGAGCGGTTCATCCAGCAGCAGGCAATCCGGCTCGACCGCCAGCGCCCGCGCGAGGGCCACCCGCTGCTGTTGACCGCCGGAAAGCTCATTGGGTTTTCGGTCTTCCAGCCCCGCCAGCCGCGTCAGTTTCAGGACCGCTTCGATCCGCTGTTTTTGCTCCTCTGTTGGCAACTTTCGCACGCTTAATCCAAATCGCACATTCTCCCGTACACTCAGATGCGGCCACAGGGCGTAGCTTTGAAAGACCATGACGGCGTTTCGTTTATCGGTCGTGAGGCCAGTGACATCGCGGTCATTGAACAAGACCCGGCCGCCGCTGGGCGCCTGCAATCCGGCAATCAGTCGCAGCAACGTGCTTTTGCCGCACCCGCTGGGCCCGAGCAGGAAAAACAGCTCCCCCGCAGCGATTTGGAGGCTCGCGTCCGCCAGGGCAAGGGTCTGGCCGAACGTTTTGCTCAGGTGCTCCAGACGAATCGAGGTCATGTTCGCGAATTCTAAAGCATTAGCCCGTGTCCTGCCCAGCCGGCGCGACCCTTGCAAATATTTCCATTGCCTAGGTTTCGCACAAACATCAAACTACCATCCTCGGGTGCGGCGCCGAATCGTCGCTTCCTCTTCGTGAAACTGAAGCCGTGAAGAATTTCGCCTTTGTATCGACGATCGAGACGACCCGCTGGGGCGGCAGCGAGGAGCTGTGGCAGCGCGTCGCTGTGTGGCTTGCGTCCGAGGGAATGAACGTCCGCGTCAACGTCAAGGGTTGGCGGCCCGACCCGGCGCCGATCCAGCAGCTCCTGGCGTGCGGCGTGGACCTGACCCGCCGGCGCACTCGTCCGCCCTGGGCCGAGCGGTTTCGCCGCTTCCTGCCGGATGAGCCGTACCGCTGGCTCGATCAGGATTCCTGCGACATCGTGGTCATCTCGCAGGGCGCCAATTTTGAGGGGCAGTTCTGGGCGTCGGCGTGTCGCAAACGCGGAATCCCCTACGCGCTGATCGCCCAGGCCGCCGGCGAGCTATGGTGGCTCGACGACCCGGCGGCAGACCACGTCCGCGAGGCCTACGAGGGCGCCGCCGCTTCGTTCTTCGTCTCGCGCGCCAATCTCGAGTTGACCCAGCGCCAGATCGGCACGGCCATCCCGCGGGCGCAAGTCGTGCGGAACCCGTTCAACGTGTCGTACGATGCCACGCCGGCTTGGCCGGCCGAATCAGGGGCGCTGCGTCTGGCCTGTGTCGCCCGCATCGCCGCCAAATTCAAAGGACAGGACCTTATCATCGAAGCCCTCGCCACCCCGAAGTGGCGCGACCGCCCCCTCCACGTCACCTTCTACGGCGCGGGGCCCAACGAACGATCGCTCCGTCATCAGGCCATGCTGCGCGACCTCTCCTGTGTGACCTTCGCCGGATACGTCAAGGACGTCGAGCAGATCTGGGCACACAACCATGCACTGCTCCTGACGTCCCGCGTCGAAGGACTGCCGCTGGCGGTGGTGGAAGCCATGCTGTGCGGGCGAGCCTGCATCGTGACCGACGTGGCAGGAAATGCCGAGCTGCTCGAGGACAACTTCAGCGGTTTTGTGGCGGCGGCGCCGACGGTGCCGGCGGTCGATGAGGCCCTCGAGCGCGCCTGGCAGCGCCGTCACGAGCTTCCGGAGATCGGCGCCCGCGCTTCCGAGGCGGTTCGCCGGCACGTGCCCCGCGACCCCGCCGAGGTCTTCGCCCGCATCCTCATGGGACAGATCGAATCCACCAGCGGCTTGACCGTCAGAACGCCCAGCTCCCGGCGCCGCGCTGCCGCCGGCAGCGCCGACGACGAAATCATCGACGCGGCCCTGCCGGTGTGATCGGCTCCTGCCAGCTCAACGCCCCCCGAGTCCGGGTCTTGCGCCGATAGACGTGATCGCCGTTGCAGACGTACAGATAATCCAGCTCTGGTCCGCCGAAAGTCACGTTCGCCAGCCACTTGGTTTTCTGCGGGGCATTGATGATCCCGGTCACGACGCCCGCGCGGTCGAATACCTGCAAGCCCAGGTGCGTGCAGACGTACAACCGGCCTTCCCTGTCAAAAGCCATTCCGTCCGCGCCGTCGTCAACCTGCCCCGGCTCGATTTGCGCATCGTAATACGCTTCGCGGTTGGCCAGCTTGCCGTCCGGATGCACCTGGTAAATCCACAGCCGGACTCCCTTGGTATCGGCGACGACCAATTGCGACTGGTCCGGCGTCAGACGCACGCCATTGGGAAATGACACGATCGGGTCCTTGGTCACCACCAACTTCTCATGCTTCGGACTGATGTACCAGACCTGATGCCGCGGCGGCTCGGAAACGTAAATCCCGCCATCGTGCCCGATCGCAATGTCGTTTACGCTCTCGATCCCATCCGCAATTACCCGTTCCTTCGCGTCCCGGTCGTACGCCACCACGCGGTTGCGCCCCATCTGACAGGCGTAGAGTTTTCCATCCGGACCGAACATCAAGCCGTTCGCGTGGCCCGTGTCGCGGGCAAATACCGAGACTTTTCCATCCGGGGCGACCTTGTAAATCGTGCTGTTGGGAATGTCGCTGAAGAAAACATTTCCTTCGCCGTCCGCGGCGGGGCCTTCGGTGAAGCCGTAGGTGCCATCGATCTGCTCCCACTTCGTATCCGGATCGAGAATCTGCATCACCGGCTGCTTCGAGGGCGTCACCAACGCCTGCACCGGCCTGGGATAATCCCGCCACAGCCACCGCATCGCTTCCGGCAGCACCGCCCCGCCGTGCCGGGCGTTATGACCCTCATCCCCCAGCACGTACTTGTAGTCGTATCCAGCAAACTGGAGCGCATCCGCCATGTCGCGATTGGCGTTCACCCAACTGCCGGCAAAGTTGTCCAGATCATTCCGCCCATCCTGGAGAAAAATCCGCAGCGGCCTTGGCTCGGTTTTGCGAATGACGTCGGGGTAAAAGTTTCCTCCACGGAGATTGGTGAAGCTTCCGACGAAGCTGAGCACGCGGGTGAACTCGGCGGGCCTCTGCCACGCCGCCGTGAACGCACAAATCCCGCCCGAGCTGATCCCACAAATCCCCCGGCTGTTCCCGTCCGTGGCAAGATGGTACTTCTTCGATACCTCCGGCAGGATCTCTTCCAGCAGGAACCGCGCGTACTGGTCGCTGGGCGAATCGTACTCGAAGCTGCGGTTGTTTCGCGGCTGCGCAAACTTATCCGAGCCTGGCGGCGGGACCACGGCGGGATCGAGAAAGATCCCAATCGTCACCGGCATCTGCCTGGCATGGATCAGATTGTCGAACACCGTCGGCGCCCGCCACGGCCCGGTCCGCGACTGAAAGCCGTTCCCATCCTGGAAGATCATCACGCAGGCGGGTATAGCCGGATCGTATTGCCCGGGCACGTAGACCCACCCGTCGCGGGTCGTGCCGTGGAAGATCTTGCTGGTCCACGCAAACTTCTCGACGTTCCCCCGCGGCACCCCCTCGTGCTCCTGTGAATCCGGTCCCGGTTGATAAACCTCCCCCGCCCGGCAGGACCCCACGCACAGCACCATGACCCCGATCCATCGGATAGCCCGCATGCCGCCGATCTTGACCCCGCCCCCACCGGCTGTCAAAGCGATCTCCGATCGTTCCGGGCCATCGCCCACGCAACGTCGCGAATGTCCGCAAATGTCCCCTCTGGCGCGCCTCACAGGTGACATGGGGTCTCCCCTGCTGTTCCACTCATCTATTCATTTGCTCATCAGCGGCGCTGGCGTGCGATCATGAATCGCTTGAACCGCCCCTTCGACGGCAATTGCCACCTTTGCATAAACCGCCTCGAAATATTTCGGGCCTGCTTCGATGGTCAGCGCAGGGGTATCGACAACCGGCGAAACGCGTTCCTCCTGCAAACGCTTCTCGGTGTCGCAGCCGCTGATCCAGCCTTGGGCGAAGGCGGCGGCTCCGTCCCCTGCATCGATTCTGCTGCTGCCCTGGTCCCGAAGTCCCGGCGCAAAGGAAACGCTCACGACCTTAAGGCGAATCGATTCTCGTGCTGCGATGACACCTACAAACCGAAGTCTCTCCGGGGTAAGCCCGGGCTCATTGCCGACGCCGATTAGCAAGACCTTCTTGGGCGTAATTGAGTCGGGTGGCGGGGTAAAGACCAAAGTCTCTCCGAGTTCCCCCGCAAAGTGCCCCCCCTCGCGCAATCCCGAGAGCAGGCGGTGGAGCTTGTTGTTGAATTCCTCCATCGCCTCGATGGCCCCAGGTTGTACGCTTGCCAGCGCGACTCTGCGATTTATTTCACGATGTTGCATCGCGTTCGACGGATTTGTTAAACTACGCGGGTCGTTTCACGTCTGATTTCGCCCTTTTCGCGTGCCCCCGCCGCGGCGCGCAGGTCTGGAGGTTTGCCATGCCCAGCGTTCAAGACGTCCTTCGCTCCAAGGAACCTCAGCAGCCGCTGTTCACCATTGCCCCGACGGCCAGTGTGCTGGACGCGGTGGAAGAGATGAACAGCCGCCGGATTGGCGCGCTGATCGTGATGGAGCAGGGACAGGTGGTGGGGATTTTCACGGAGCGTGACGTGCTCCGGCGGGTGGTGGGTGAGATGCGCAAGCCCGCCGCCACCCCGATCGAGGAAGTGATGAGCCGCGACGTCGTCTGCGTCGAGCCGGATGCGGACCTGGACGAGGTCAGCACCCTCATGAAGAACCGGCGTATCCGACACGTTCCGGTCTGCAACGGAAGCAACACGCTGATCGGCATGATCTCGATCGGCGACGTCAACGCCTACCACTCCAGCCATCGTGAGGCGGCGCTGCACTATCTCAACGAGTACGTGTACGGGCGGGCGTGATTCCGCGCCGGTCCTCCCGTTTCGCCGCGACTCGAACTGCGTTTCTTCTGTATCCGCACAGGAAAAGCGATCCTTCGAGCCGTGGCTCGGCAGGAGCCTCGCCCTCCCGCAAATCGAGGCGAGTCATTTCACTGTCTTTCAAGCAGCGAACGCAGCGCGGTTGCGATCTGCGACGCGACGGCTCCCCAATCGCCCGGGCGGGGCTGGCGAAACAGGCGCATGGTCGGATACCAGGGCGAATCGCTGCGGTGCAGCAGCCATCGCCAGTCCGGAACATATTGCAGCATCACCCAGAGCGGCTTGCCCATGGCGCCGGCCAGGTGCGCGACGGCGGTGTCGATGGTGATCACCAGGTCGAGGTTGGCGATCAACGCCGCGGTTTGGGCGAAGTCGGTCAGGCGATCACTCCAATCCAGCAGTTCCATGCCCGGCGGTGGGGTCCGCGCCGCTGCCGCGGCGTCACCCACCTGAAGGCTGTGCCATCGCACGTTGCCGATCCCGGCCAGCGGCGCAAGTGCCTCCAGCGCCACCGAGCGATTGGCCGGAGCGGGCTTCCCGGACCAGACCAACCCGACCTGTAATCCCTGCGGTTTTCCCAGCCGCTCCCGCCACTGTTCGATCATGCCCGGCTCAGCAAAAATGTAGGGAACGTCAGCGGGGATCGTGGCGAGCGTGGTCGCAAACACGCCCGGCAAACTCATGAGCGGACATTGCACGTCGATGGCCGGCGGCGGCTGGCCGTCTTCGATGGCCTGCTCGATTCCGCGCTGTCCGCCCAGCAGGCCCAGCATCGGCCTGGGACACTGGAGGACAACGCGGCCGCTGCGGGCCAGGACCATCGGCACATAACGAAAGGCCAGGAACGTATCGCCGAAGCCCTGCTCGGCGTGAAGGAGAATGCGCCGGCCGTGCAATTCGGCGCCGTCCCACCGCGGCTCGGCAAGATGCCGCGCCCAGAGGGCCGCGTCGCGCAGCCCGCTGCGCCATTCGTATTCGGCCCAACCGCGCTCGAAGTCTCCTTTGAGCAGATAGGTCCACGCCAGTCCGAAATGGCTGTCGGCAAAATCGGGACGAGTGGCCAGCGACCGCTGATACGCTGCGATGGCTTCGTCCAGCTTTCCGGCTTCGCGAAGGGCATTTCCCAGTTCGTGCTCGACGTCGGGCTGATTGGGTCGCAGGATTAGCGCGCGTCGAAACGCGGCGATCGCCTCATCCTGCCGAGACACCTGGAGAAGCGCCCGTCCGAGATTCGCATGGGCTTCGACAAAACCTTCCCGGAGAGCCAGCGCTCTGCGATATGCGTCGATCGCGACTTCAACGTCGGCGTTGGCAATCAGTGCCATCCCAAGATGAAGGTGAGCTTCAGCATAGCTCGGCCGCAGGGCAAGCGCCTGCCGATAGGCCGCGATCGCGTCCTTGGATCGCTGGAGCTTCTGGAGTGCGTTCCCGCGGTTGAAGTGGGCTTCGGGAAAATCGGGGCGGAGCGTAGTCGCCCGTTCGTATGCGCTCACGGCCTGCTCGATGTCGCCTCTGTGCTGCAATGCGTTGGCGAGATTATTGTACACCTCGGCCAGATTCGGCGCCAGCGCGATGGCCCGACCGTAGGCGGCGACGGCGTCGTCCAACTGACCGCTTTCCTGCAACACGTTGCCAAGGTTCGCGTGGTAGCCGGCATTTGCGGGGCTGATTTCGATCGCCCGCCGGATCAGCGCTGCTGCCGCATCATAATTGCCCAGTTGTGCGTTCACGACTCCGAGCATGTGCAGCGCGTCGGCATGTGCCGGCTGGGCCTGGAGCACCTGCCGGTAGGCCCGCTCCGCTTCGCGCAACTGCCCGGCCTGGTGCTGACGCGCAGCGTCATCGAAAAGCTGCTGAATGTTCACTCCGCCCATTGTTTCCTGCCGAACTTGAACCTTAGCCAGTCACGGTAGAATAACCCGGACCCAATGCCAAAGACGCTGATCGTGTTTTCCGCCGACCCGCATTTCTTCCCGCTCGCCAAGGGCTTGGTCCTCTCGTTAAAGCAGCACGAACTGGCCCGGCACGACATCGGGCTGGCGTTTGTCGACAATGGCTGCTCAGAGGCGTCCCTGAGATGGCTCGTCGAGCAGGGCGTTGTCGTCCGGTCGCTTGCGCCGGAATTGCTGGGCAATCTGGCGACCGCCGCAAAAGGTTATCTCCGGTCGATCGTCTGTCGGCCACTGCTGCCCCGCGTGTTTCCCGACGCCGACGTGATCGTCTGGCTGGACAGCGATCTGTGGGTGCAGGTAGGCGACGTGCTTCCCAACCTCAGCCGCTGGGCCCAGGCGCACCGGGACAAAATCTTCATCTGTCCCGAGTGGCATTACAGCTACAGCAATCTCAACGAGAACCTGGCGCAATACCAGATCGCGAATCTCTCATACTATTACCGGGCGACCTACGGCACGGAGGTGGCGCGGGAGATGTCGTCGCGACCGACGCTCAACTGCGGCGTGTTCGCGATGGCGGCCGAAAACCCCCTCTGGGATGTATGGTGGAACGAGTTGCGGGAGCTGTATGCCCGGCCTTACGGCAGCGATGCGCCTGCCATCCTTCACATGGCCGAGCAGATTGCGATGAACGTGCTGGCACACCGCAGGTCGTGCTCCGTTCCGGTCGATCCGCTCTACAACTACATGTGCATGTGGGGAACACCGTTTCGCGATAACAGCGGCATCGTGCGCGTCGCCCTTCCGCCGGCCAGCATCATCGGAATCGTGCACCTATCGCTGTGGAAGAACCGGCGGCGTTTCTACTACGATCAGCGCCTCCTGTATCAGTCCGGCAATTACCTGACCGAAGATGAAAAGAGGGCATTGCTCGAATGAGCCCCACAGTTTCCGTCGTCATCGCCTGCTACAACGGCGCGGCATTTCTTCAAGCGTGCGTTCGCAGCGTCACGAGCCAGCCAGTGAGCAGCGAAGTCATCATCGTCGATGATGGCTCAGCCGATCGGTCCGTTGAGTCGGCGCTGGAGATCGTCCGGTCACACCCGGGTCGCGTGTCTCTGGTGTGCCAGACGAACCAGGGCGCGGCTGCCGCTCGCAACACGGGCATGCGGACGGCCGCCGGCAAGTTCCTCTGCTTTCTCGACGTCGACGACGAGTTGGCGCCGGGGGCGCTTGCCGCGGCCATCGAAGCGCTGGAGCGGGACGGCACTGCAATTGCGGCGCAGGGTCTGGTCGAATTGGTCAATCTGCATCGGCCGGTGCAGGACTGGCAGCTCAAATCGATGGAAGCAACCCTCCCTGGAAACGTTGTGATGAGGACCGACGTGGTTCGGCAGATGGGCGGCTTCCCCATCGATCCGGCGTTTCGCGGCAAAGTGGCCGGCGAGGATGGATGTCTTCGCGTGCAACTGGCCGAATGTGGCAGGATCGTGAGGCTCGATCGCACGTTTTTAAGGTACTTTGTGCGCCCGGGAAGCCATACCGACTATTTCCTCGACCGCTCCATCTGGCGCGACGATCGCATCGAGTTCACCGAGCAATCGCCGGAAGAGAAGGATGGGACGCTGTTCGCGGCGTTCGACCGTTATGCGGACGACGTCGCCGGCCGGCTGATCGACGCTGCTTCCGGCACTCTGAGGACTGAAGTCGGTGCGGCCGTCGATCTGCACCGACTGAGTCAGCAGTTCGCTCAGGTTGGCGGGAGAATTGAACCCATCGAGGGTTTTGCGCTTTACAGCTTTGCCAGGCGATGGCCCGTCCGCGGGAGCGTGCTGATGGGCGGAAACGCGCCGGACGCGCGAGCGGCATGCTGGCTGGCCGCCGGCAGCAAAGCCGAGGCGGCGCCGCCGATTCTCACGAGTGCCCCGGCAGTGGCGCAAGATCTGGCGCGGAAATTGGAAAGAATCGGCTTGGCCGAAATGGTAGACACCCGTTCCCACGACACGGCTCAGGTCGGACGGGCTGGTCCAGCAGCCGTTCGACTACTCTTTCTGGGCGGGGGCGATTCATCTGAACAGATCAACGCCAGCTTCCTGGCCCGCTCGGTCCGAGTGGCGCGGCACGGGTTGCTGATCCTGCATGGCAATCAGGCCGACGACGCCATCACCGCCCTCTGCCAGAGAATTGGGCGCGACATGAGCCATTGGAAAAGTGTACTGGTGCTTCACCGGCTGGCGGTATTCGAAAAGATCGCAACCGGCGGTGCCGCGTGAGCATTCGGGAAAGTTTCGAGGAGGCGACGCGGCAGCATCGCGCCGGCCGATTGGCCGAAGCCGAGGCACTCTACCGGCAAATCCTCCAGGCCGACGCGACTTGCGGCGACGCCTGGCAGATGCTCGGCGTCGCGGCCTTTCAGCAGGGCAGGTCCGCCGAGGCGATCGGGCATCTGCGCAAGTCGCTGGCGCTCAATCCAGAGAATGCCGCGTGTCACAGCAACCTCGGCATGGTCCTGGCCAGCCTGGGCAGCCGCGAGCAGGCGATCAATGCCTTTCGCAAGGCTCTGGCGATTCGCCCTGATCTGTTTGAGGCGTTGGAGAATCTGAGCACGGCGCTGCGCGAGCTTGGCCGACTTCCCGAAGCGATCGAGGCGCTGAGCAAAGCGGTGGAGCTGAGGCCTGGACGGGCGGATCTGCTGAACAAGCTCGGCGTGCTGCTCATCGAAGCCGATCGGATGGCCGAAGCAATCGCGGTCCTGGCCCAGGCGATTGCCGTTCAACCGGATTTCGCCCTGGCGCTGGGCAACCTGGGCCTGGCCCACGGCCATCGCGGCGAGTCGGGCGTCGCCATTGAGGCATTTGAGCGCGCAATCGCCCGCCAGCCCAATGTGCCGGAATTTCATAACAATCTCGGCGCGGCGTTGATCGCGGATGGACGGAACCCGGAGGCGATCAGCGCGCTTCGGCGGGCGCTGGCGCTGCGGCCGGACTATCCCCAGGCCCATTTCAATCTCGGCAACGCGCAACACGCGCAGCTGAATTGGGTCGGGGCCGAATCCGAATACCGCCGGGCCGTTTCCCTTCGCGCGGATTATGCCGAGGCCTGGCACAACCTCGGCAACGCCCTCAAGGAACAGGCTCGATTGGATGAGGCGATCGCCTGCTATCAAAAGGCGATCGATCTCGGGTTGTGTTCCTTCGAGGTGTTCGGGAACCTCGGCTCGGCAGTGAGAACGATCGGCGATCTGGACGAAGCGATAGACCTGCTTCGTCGGGCGGCGGACCTCAAGCCGTGCTCGCCGCCGGCGCAAAACCTTCTCTACTCGATTCACCTGCATCCGGACTACGACGCCAGGCGCATCTACCAGGAGCACGCCCGCTGGAACCGGCAATGCGCCCAGCAACTGGAATCGTCGGTCCGTCCGCATGCCAACGACCGGGCGCCTGACCGGCGGCTTCGCATCGGATACGTCTCGCCGGACTTTCGGCGGCATCCGGTCGGCGGCTCCATGCTCCCGATCCTGGCCAACCACGATCGCGACCGCTTTGAGGTGTTCTGCTACTCCGGCGTTCACCGGGCCGACGACATGACCGCTCAGTTGCAGACCCATGCATCGCAGTGGCGGGACATCCTCCCCCTGACCGACGAGCAGGCGGCCGATCAGGTTCGCGCCGATGCCGTCGACGTACTGGTCGACCTGGCGATGCACACCGAAGATTCGCGGATGCTCCTGTTTGCCCGCAAGCCGGCGCCGGTTCAGGTGACATACCTGGCATACTGTGGGACGACGGGACTGACGGCAATCGATTATCGCCTGTCCGATCCGTACCTCGATCCACCCGGCGGCGACGAATCGGTTTATTCGGAGAAGACAATTCGGCTGCCGGAAACGTACTGGTGCTACGCCCCGCGGCCCGAGGCGCCGGCAGCCGGTCCGTTGCCGGCGGCAACCGCCGGGCACATCACCTTCGGCTGTCTGAACCACTTCGCAAAAGTTTCCCGGCCTGCAATTGAAGCATGGCAACGATTGCTGGGGGAAGTGCCGCGATCGGCGCTTCTGCTGCATTCTGTCCAGGGCGCTCATCGCCAGAAACTTCGGGACCGCTTTGCATCGGCGGGCATCGATCCACATCGGATTCAGTTTGTAGAGCGGCTTCCGCTGGGGGGTTATTTCGAGCAGTACCTGCGGATCGACATCGCGGTGGACAGCTTCCCCTATCCCGGCGGGGCTACCTCGCTGGATGCGCTATGGATGGGAGTACCGGTTGTGACTTTGGCTGGCCAAACCGCCGTTTCACGTGGCGGAGCGAGCATCCTATCCAACGCCGGTTTGAGGGAGCTGATCGCTAACTCGTCCGATCGCTACATCCATATCGCCCGTGAGTTGGCGTTCGATCTGCCTCGTCTTGCCCAGCTTCGCGCGACGCTTCGCGGCAGATTGCAGCAGTCGGCGCTCACGGACGGCATACGATTCACCCGCGCGATCGAATCGATCTACCGCCATATCTGGGTGCGCTGGTGCGAGGATCAGCCGACAAGCTGACGCGCACTGCGGCAACTTCCCTTAATGGCCAAACCCGGTATGATCTGCCTAGGTCAATCACTACACAAGAAGGAGAACCTATGCGTCGCACTGCCGTTCGGGTTGTCAGTTTGCTCGTGCCGCTCTTTGCCGCGTCGTCCGTTTTTGCCGAGGCGACGGCAACGATCGAGAAAACGCACCTGTGTTGCAATAGCTGCGTCAAGGGCGTGCAGAAAGCGGTCAGTTCGGTTGACGGCGCGAAGGTAAAATGCGACCGCGAGGCGCAGACGATCACCGTCACCGCGCCTGACGCCGACACGGCGCAGAAAGCAGTCGATGCGATCCTGGCCGCCGGCTACTACGGCAAGGCGAGCGGCGCGGCATTGAAAGACGACAGCGGCGCCAAGGCGGGCAAGTCGCAATCGGTCGTGGTCTCCGGTTTCCACAACTGCTGCAAAAAGTGCACGACGGCGCTGAACGAGACGATCAAGAAAGTCCCGGGCGCTACCGGCGAGGTCGATGCGAAGGCAACCACCGTCACGGTAACCGGCGACTTCGATCCGGCGGCGCTGGTCCAGGCCTTCAACGACGCCGGCTTCCACGCCAAAATCGAATCGAAGTAATTGAGTAGCACGGCCGGCCTCGGCCGTGTTTTGTGGCGGCGCAGCCAAGCATCGGCAGTCGATTGTGCGCCGCGTGCCTGTGCCGCCTCGGCTCAATACGTCGAATAGAAGCTGCCGAATTCGTTGCGGAACGGGAAATTGTTAAACGTGATCATGACCGACTCGTCCAGCGCGCGCACGTAGTGCCACCACCCGACCGGCACCAACAGCAGTTCGCCGGGGTTCAGCGCGACCTCGTGAACCGCTACGTCCTTGAACAGGGGAAAACGCTCTGGGTCGGGTCGGTCCAGGTCGATCTGACTGAAACAGTGCTGGTCGTTGTAGACGCTGGAGATCTCGAAGGGCGAGACGAGCCGGAAGAGTTTGCGGCCGCGGACTTGCGCCAGCAATCCGTTGGTCAGGTCGTGGTGGAGCGGGGTAACCGTGCCTGCCGGGCCGATCCACAGGAATCCCGGATTGTTCGGGTCCGTGGCCAGGTACTCTGAGAGCAATGGCACGTCTTCCCATATTTCGCGCAGCGCCTCCCAGTTCCGGCCCGAGTTGCCCCCGGTCATGTAGTAATTGTTGCTTTCGCCGGCTGTCTGCACGATATCGACGAACTGAGCGAACGGCATCTGCGTTTTGAGTTTGGCGGCGTTTCGCTCGTACTGCGCATCAGCGCTGCGGTTGGCCTGCACTTCGACCACGCGGCTGCCGAACCGCGCCTTGAGGTTCTCCAGCGACCAGCGGGTCGAGAGGTCCCAGTCGTCCATCGCGCCCTCGATGACGACCGGGCGGCTCAGCGCGTAATACTCGTCCAGGAACTGCTGGCGCGATGGCCGGCGCAGGCGCGCGATCTTGCCGAAGCCGGGCGACTGGCGGGCGTTGAGCAGGTGACATTTGAGCACCCAGTCGCGCTTCTTGAGCTTGTACTCGGCCTGATCGTCCTTGGTCGGCGCGACGGCGGCCATGACCTTGCGGAGGGCCGCGACGTAGGGATGCCCCATCGCCTCGCGGACTTCGCGGGTCGCCGTCTCCTGGTCGAATCCGCTTTTCACCATGTGGGCGATGATGAAGCCGGGCTCGCGCTCCAGGGCAACGTTTTCGGCGACCCATTTTCGCCACTCGAAATGAATGGGCCTCGGCTGCGCCGACTGCCCCGTATACGACACGCTGCTCGAGCTGAATTCGCCGGCGTTGCTCATGATTTACCCGGGAAACGACGGCTGCATCATGCCAGCGCAACCAACCGTGTGCAATATAGACCGACGGGCACGGGCGCAAAGGGCTACTGAGTCGAAACGGCGCCGGTAGCCGTGTCAATGGTTAGTGTTTTTTGCGCCGCGCCGCACTGGATGACGACGGCGCCGCCGGTGCTGGGAATGCCGTAGCCATTGAAGCTGATCGATGTCGTCGCGTCTGAAAAGGAAACGGCGGCGATCGTCGCGAGGTACGGGTTCGACTGTAGTGACACGACATAAGATGTGGGCGTGTTGGCCAGGGCGACGAGCTGCATTGGACCGCTGCCGCCCGACTGGCTTGCAATGGCGCCGCCAGATAGTTGATACGAGTTGTTGGTGGGGTTGAGGGTCACGGTGTAGGTCGAGCTGGAGCTCCTGGCCAGGGTCTGGGCGTAGACCAGGTCCGCGGACAGTTGTCGTGCGGCGGCGCTGACGCGGTAGTTGCACAGGGCTGCGCTGTAGCGCGGCAGCGCGATCGCCGCGACGATCCCCATCAACAGCATGACGGTCACCACCTCGATGAGGCTGAAGGCGCGATCTGACAGGGGCAAGCGTCTCATGGTTGTCTATTAAACGACCGCCGCCCGGATGAGAGCATCCGAGCGGCGCATTGGGTCGGATTCATCGACATCGATTCAGTAGGTGCTGTACGGCGTGCCCTTCACGTCCACGTCAGTCGACGGATCGTTGACCCAGACGGTCGTGCCGTCGTAGAACCAGCCGAAGGTTCCGGTGCCCGCCGGACCCGTGATGGTCACCGTGTTCAGGCCTTTGTTCGTTCCCACCGGCATGGAGGGCACCAGCTTGAGATAAGGTCCGTAGATGTGGGTCGTATCCTTTGTCGCCTGCGGGTTCCCCGAGATGTCGGAGTACTGCGTCAACTGGGTGACAAAGGTGGTGGCGGAGGTGGCGCTGGGATACGTTCCGTTGTGCTCCGTCTGAAACAGCTCGACCGCCGATCGCATGATCGCCAGGTCTTCGGATACCGCGGAGTCGGCGGCGCCTGCCGAACCCCGGCTCATGCGGGGAATCGCGATGGCCGCGATGATCGCGATGATCACCACGACCACGACCAGTTCGATCAGCGTGAAGCCCTTGCGGCCCGATTGGATGTGCATGTCTCTCTCCTTCATGGATGCAGACCCCTACATGACTTAAAATCGGAACCGGGCGACGGCAACTTAATCTTCGGAATATTCGGTGTTCTCGGACGGGACGGAATTATCGGCCCTGAACGCGTCAATCCGAGCCGGCGGCCATGGTGAACCGCTCGCCGTCGGCAGCAATGAAATCGGCCCGGCCCTGACTGACGGCCACAAGCCGGCATCCGCCAATCGATTGGCCCACCCGGACAAGCCGGCCGTCGATCATGATGCTTCCGCTCCGGATGGTTCCTCCCCGGGGGTCCAATATCACCGCGGCAATGTGATGATCGCGTTTGAAGATTGTCGCCGATGCCGTGACCGGCTGCGTCGATGGGGCGGCCAGTTGCCTTGCCCAGGACAACGGAGCGCCGAAGACGTCGCGGGTTCGATTCTGGGCCGCCGGGTTTTCTCTGGACCAGACGGCCAGGCGGTCGGCGAGCCATTGGTTGGCGACGGTCGCGTCGTCGCCGGAAGCAGGCGGCTTTTCGATAACTTCGGCGCTCTGCGGCGACGCGGCCGCGGCGGCAGCCGAGGGTCTTCCCGTCTCCGGCCGGAGGAACATCGCATCAACCGCCCACGCCGCCAGCGCCGTGCCGACCAACCCTGCATAAACCTTGTGCTTCTTCTGGATTCGCATGGCGGATCATTCCTGTGACGAGGCGACCTGCGGAGCGGCGTACCAGCAGAGGTCAAAGTCGAACGTGAGCGGCGAGCCCGGCGCCTCGGGGGTTCCCGAGAGCCGCAGCCCGGTCACCGTCGTGTCGTGCAGCGCGGTCCGCAGATCATGGAGAAACTCGACGCACCCGCGAAAGTTTCCCGTCCCGGTCAGGCGCAGCGGCATCGCCTGGAAATCGGCCTCCTGCCGGCTGGCGCCCGGCTCGACGCCCTTGATCTCCAGCCCCCGGTTGGCGGCCAGAGAGGTGATCTGTTTCAGTCGTGATGTGGTCCGGCCCATCTGTGCCGGCTGGAGCGCGTCCCGCGGCTCCTGGGCGCGGAGGGCGGCCAGCTCCGCGGTCAGTCGTCGGACGCCTGCCGCGGCAGCGGCCGCCCGCTGCCGTTGCCCGGCGAGCTGCCGGTGCCGCGCGCGGCCTGCCGCGTTCTCCCGCAGCAATGGCCCGATCGCCGCAAAATAGGCGACGAGAATGATGCCCGCGCACGTGGCGATTGCCGCCGCATCGATGGTCATGCGCTGCCGCCGAACGATCGCATTCATTGTGCCCCCTTTGGCGACGCGCCTGGCACACACAGAATCTCAAACGCCGCCACCTCACCACTGAGCAGCGGCTGCTCGTTGCTCCGCACCAGGGTCACCTTCTGAAAAATTCCCGTGCTCTCCAGTTGCAGCATGAATGCGGCGACCGCCGGCTGGCTTCGGGCAAATCCCGACAGTTGCAGCGCGTCGGAAGGAGTCCGGCTGAGCGGCGCTGCCCCGCGGGCGCGGCCGAATTCGCTCGCACGGTCAAAATCGCTGGCGCGGCCGAATTCGCACCGGCTCAGTACCACGTCCTCGTCGACCTGCTGGGCGATGAGACGTAGAAGCAGGCTGTAATCGGGCTGGCGGAAGATGAGTTGCCGCGATCGCAGCCGCTGCTTCTCGGTGGCGAGGGAAGCGCGGAGGGAGGCGGCCTGCTGATTGGCTTTGCTCAGCTCCGCCGCCGCCTTGCTGAACTCCTGCGGCGGCGGTCCGCCGGCCAGCGAATTGCCGGCCGCAAAATACGCCAGCGTCGCCAGGATCAGGCAGCAGAGCCCGCCAATTATCCATGCCCACCTTCGCAGGCGCGCAGCGCGCTGGTCCCGAAGCTGCCGAGCAAGCGGGATGAGATTGGCGCGGTTCATAGTCAGTTCAAAAGCATTGCCAGGCCGACGGCAGACGCATGCGAGGGCGTCGGCCGTTGCCTCGGGGTCACGGATGGATCGGCTGCCGGCATCCCATCAGCCAATCGAACGTCGAATCCGATCGCGGAGCGGAAATGATCCGCCGCCCCGGGGATGCACGCGCCCCCACCGGCCAGGACGAGCAGTTTCGTCGGAGTGTCCGGATATTGATGCTGCGCGTACCCGCAGGCTTTTTGCACCTCGGCAATCATCGCGTCGAAATGCGCGGCGATCAGGCTGCGCACCTGTGGGGCC
>DATHPP010000230.1:0-8392 GCA_035483795.1 Tepidisphaeraceae bacterium
CCGTGGCGACGGTGAGGCTTCCGTTGATGACGCCGACGAGTCCGCCAAAGCTCAGCTCGCGATTGGCCGAGATCGTGCCGCCATCGAGTTCGTAACCGTTGAGCGACGTATTTGCCGCCGAGAGCTGTAAAAGGGTTGGGGTGGCGGCCAGGACAGTCTCGAATGCCTGCTTGCGGGCAGTGTTGACGCTCACGTTAGTGTAAGTGGGCGAACCGGCGCCGGTGAAGATTGCCTCCCAGTCAGAATTGTTCACCTGCACGTTCTGGAGGTGAAGGGAGGAATTGACTTGAAGGGCGGTTTTGAACCAGGAGGGGTTTCCGGGACCGACCTGGTTGCCGGCGTAATCGATCTGCACGTTCTGGAGGACGGAGGCGTCGGAGCCGGCATTGAAGACGATGCTCTGCCAGTCTCCGGCGACGCCGCTGCTGGGGCCGTCGGCATTGGTGTCCCCGCCCGCCGAGTCATCGCGGTAGGAGGTAAAGATGATCGGTTCGCCGGCGGTGCCCTGGGCGTTCAGCGTGCCGTTGACGGTCAGACTTCCGCCGTTGTACCACTTGACGACCTGGCCCGGCACGATCGTCAGCGCGCCGGTCGAGGCAATGGTGAAACTTCCGCTGATCTGCACGGGAAGCCCGCCGAAGTTCCAGGTTTCGGCCCCGGAGATGGTGCCGCCGTCCAATTGCACGCCATCGAGCGAATCGTTGGTCGCCGAGAGCGCCGAGTAACTGGGGAGGGCGGTCGAGCTGACTTCAAACGCCTGATCGCGGGCATGGTCGACCAGGACCGTGTTGAGCGTCGGGTTGCCTGAAGCGATGTTGATCCCTTCCTGATCGGAATTCAGGACCTGCACGTTGGACAGGTCGACTTTGGATGAAGTGATCTGGATCGCGGGGCGGAAGAAGCTGGTGTTTCCCGGGTTGTTTGCGTTTCCGGCAAAGCGAATCTGCGCGTTTTGGACGATGGAGGCATCGGAGCCGGCGGCAAAGACGATCTGGTCCCAGCTCCCGGCGACGCCGGTCGAGGTGCCGGTACTTGTGAGGCTCGTTCCGACCGTGTCGTCGTTGATCGTCGTGAAGATGATCGGGGCGGCGGCGGTTCCCATGGCGTCCACCGTTCCGTCCACGGTGATCCCGACGCCTTGCGTGCTCTTGATGACCGTTCCGGGATCGATGGTGACGGTCACCCCGCCCGCGACCGTGAGATTTGAGGTTACCTCGACGGTGCCGAACCAGTGGGTGTTGGAGCCGAGGGTGCCGCCGACGGTGAAGTCGGGCGTGCCACTCAGCAGCAGCCGGTTCTCGAGCCGTTCCAGTTTTGCTTTGTTGAAAACCGCATCGATCGACGCCCTCAGAGTGGGATTCCAACTCGAAGCAGCGCGGTGCGACACTCGGCGCGAGGACTTCGAACTACGCTTGCCCATTATTACTCCCGATTCGCGTCGCGCTGGAGCGGGACCACAGTCCGTTGTGAGCGGGACGCTTGAAAACGCGATGAGATTTCCCCGATACCCGTTTACCCGTGTAATTCAGCCCGTGTAAATCAGCCCTGCCAGCTCCGAGCGCGACTGGAAAAACTCGCTACGATCGGCGGCCGGAAGGCCGTTGTATCGCCAGGAGATGAACGCCTTGCCCGAAAGCGTTCCCCGAGTTCGTGGTCAGAGCTCTACGAAACCATTTGAAAGATGCGCATTTCCCAGCCTCAACAGGAAGCCTTGGAGACTTCCCTTGATGGGTCGTGAAAACATACCGTCCCAGCAGCAAAACTGAAAGAGGAATATCAAATTCATTTCGTGACGAAGTCGCCATTTATCTGAAATCGAGCTGCAATGCGTATGTTAACGGGGGATTCGTGAGGCACGACCCCTAAAGTTAGGCGGGTCAAACTGGCGGGTCCCCTAGGCGGGTGATGCAGGCGAGTGGCGCTGCTCGACGCGTCATCAAGTCGTCGGCGATTGTGATGGTCTGGTGCCAGGAGAAAGGGGGGCGCGTCGAACCAACTTGAAGCGTATCGAAATGCGTCTCTTCGAGCGTTTTTCGGGCAGCCTGCGAAGCGACCGTGAATGGCGGCGACAAACCTGTGTTTTCGACGATCGTTGCGTGGACGTAGCAACGAAAGAGCGGACTAACGACCCTCAGCTCAGCGCCCGTGGAGCAACTTTTCGGCGCGGCGAATGATGTCACGTTCCGTAGACATCGTGTTTGCTAGGCCAACGACCTCCTGCAACTCGTCGAGCAACTGATCTTTCGAGGCACGATCCGCCGTCGTCGCGTTGGAAGCGCGCCGGAACTGCTCCATCAACTGCGCCAGCCGTGCCGTGTTCACGTTGCCACCGCCGCTGCCACCGCCACCGCCACCGCCGCTGCTGCTGCCGTTGCTCATTATTCACCGATCATCTGCCGCAATGGCTCAGGCCGTCGGGGCCTGGGCCCGGCGGATTCATACGCGCTACTTCTTAACGATTTTCTTGTCCTGCTTCGGCTTCTTGACTTCCTTTTTCCGTACCTTGTTTCCCTTGCCCATCACTGGACTCCTTGTGGTTGTGTCTGCCGAAGGCACAAGCTCAGAGAAGCGAGAGACCTTTGGCGGACTGACCTCACTACATCGGCATGTTTTTAAGGCTCCTCACGCCGAATCCACTTTCCTCCATTGAAGTGACTCGTGTACCCCCGGTTTCAATCTGCTCGATCGCACTTTTGCGATGCGGTAACTGCGTCCGTGATCCTACCAGGTAATGGTTCATGGCTGAAACCGGAACTCCTCGCGGATGCTGGCGAACTGGGTCACTTTTTCAGTTGCGGGAGCCTTGCCGCCGAAGCTGAGAAACACCTTGAACCCCGCCGAGCCGTTCGGATCATAAAACTGGAAGCTGAGCGTGTTCACCCCGTCCATGTGGCCCGGCTTCTCGACCGCGAACACCGCCGCCAGTTGCTGCGGTCGGATGTGCATGTCCAGCGTCTTGGTCTGCACGTTGAAATACTCGCCAAACGTGCTGAAGTTCCCGAACTGGCCGAAGCACTCCAACGTCACCGCCCCGTTGGTTGCGATGACTTGGACCTGTCCCAGCAACTCGAAGCTGCGGATCAACCCTTCCCAGCGGGACACGTCCAGCTCCACGGCCATTCCGTCCGGCAGACAGCGGATCACCTCGACCTCACTCACGCCCAACTCACGAGCCAGTTGCAGGGTCATCTTCCGTCGATTGAGGCTGTAGGCGTGGCGGATGCGTTCCTTGCTCGGCTCTTGCGCTGCTTGCGGCATGGTGTTCAGCTTATGCCACAATAGCCGGGGTTCCAACGGTTGGCGCGGGATGAACGGATCGGCGAAGCGTTATTCGGACAGACGCTCTACCGGCGTTGCTACGGCGAGACAGCAATGCGGAACCCGAAGTAAGCGTAGCGGCTGTTAGCTTCGCCGAAGCCGCGCCGCACAACGGGCCAACTGAGGGCCGTCGTTGTAGGCGTCGCCGCGGGCGAGCCCTGCTTCAAGCCCCGTCGCATTTTCCGGTTTCGGGAAATTAATTTGAAAAGCTCTGACGGGTTCCCTCTGCCTGCTGCTGTTGGGGACCACTTCGCGCGGCGGTTTCTATGTCGGCTTGGTCACAACGTCCACCCCGCACGGTATTCACGGGTGAGCAGCTTGTTGGCTTCTGGGTTGTTGGTGATGCGCATCGCCGGTCCATCCCATTCCAGCTTCGTCGCGGCTTTGATCGCAACGTCACCCAGCAGGATCGTCTCGGCCAGCAGCCCCGCATAGTCGAAGTTGGCGGTTGCCTTGCGGTAATCGCCGGCTCTGATCGCAGAAACCCATTCACCTTTTTGAGCTTCATCGCTGTCAAACGGCCGGCCCGGCTCCGCCAACCGCGACATGGATTGCGGAACGTTGATCGTCACGCCTTCCGCGTCGGCGCCGAAGATGATCTTCTGATCGGCGCCGTAGTCGCTGTGGGAGATCATCATCGCTCTTGGCCCGATGATCAGCGCACCGCTGTCGCGCAGATCAAAATTGCGGGTGATGCGGGGGCCAGGGAGATTCCGCTTCCTGGGGTCCCTGGAATCGGGCCGGTGGCCCTCCCACCAGGTCAGCCGAACCGGCGGCCGTTCGCCCCGCGCCGGGAACTGATAGACGATCGTGGCCCACGAAGGATAGGTCTCGTCGTTCAGATCTCCGCAACGCGCTTCAATGCTCGTCGGATAATCCAGGTCCAGGCCCATGAACGGCAGGTTGGCGGTATGACATCCCATGTCGCCGATCGCGCCGGTGCCGAAGTCCCAGTAGCCGCGCCAATTCTCCTGATGATAAGCGCCGACCTTCCGACCGTTGCCCATGTCGTACTCGGCATACGGCCGCATCGGCGCGGGGCCGATCCATTGGTCCCAGTGGACGCCTGCCGGCACCGGTGCTTCCGGCGGACGCGACATCACGGTCGGCGCCTGCGGCCAGATCGGACGGTTCGTCCACACATGCACTTCGCGAACCGGTCCCAGCGCCTCGGCCCGCAGAATCTCCACCGAGCGGCGAAACTCGTTGGTCGCCGTTCCCTGGTTGCCCATCTGCGTGCAGACGTTGTACTTCCGGGCCGCTTCGCGCAGCGCGCGGCACTCGTGAACGGTTCGCGTCAGCGGCTTCTGGCAATAGACGTGTTTGCCCAGCCTGATTGCCATCATTGCCGCGATCGCGTGGTGATGGTCCGGCGTGCTGACCGTCACCGCGTCGATGCTTTTGCCCAGACGATCGAACATCTGGCGATAATCGTTGAACCGCTCGGCCCGCTCGAAGCCGGGCTGGCGGGATTTGCGCTCGAGTAGGCGATCGTCGATGTCGCAGATCGCTACCACGTCGCCGAAGTGTGAGACGTGCAGGCTGTCACCGTCGCCTTTGCCACCGATGCCGATGCAGGCGAACGCCAGACGCTCGTTTTTCGAGCGGCTGATCTGCGGGCTCGTTTCATCTGCCCACGCCCCGCGACCCGCAAGCCAGGCGCTCATGCCTATGAATGCCGCGTCCCCTAGAAACCTGCGGCGAATCACTTTCTGAGCCTGTGGCCTGCGTTGATTCAGCGCCATGACTTGACTCCAGGAACAGGGAATAATGGGGCTCGCCAGTTCCGAACCTGCCCATTCCTATTGCGATCGGGTTTCGTCGTTGACCGCCTGTCGCGCGCCAACAACCTGCTGGGCCAATCGACTAGCCGTCCGGATCCGGGCAAGTGCTATACACGTATCCCTCCTTTACTCGTTACTCGTTGCCGGAGTTTCGCTCGCTTCGCAGTTAGCCCGTCAGGCAGTTGTGGTTCTCCTCGGACCGACCGGCACCGTGTCCGGCGTGACGCTGTTACAGCTATTCAAGGCACCGATGGCGATCGAGCGGTTTCTCAACCCGGAATTTCCGGGTCGAGATCGGTCATCGGTCGGCTTTTGTTGTGCCTCGGATCGTGCTGGCACCTGCATCCGGCCGGATCACGCGGTTGGCTTTCATCGACGAATGGTCGAGCACGATGCAGGGAAAATGGACAATCGCCAAGTTGTCTGCCGCAGGGCCATCGAAAACCAAGTCCGGGCCCGCGTGATTCGGCAGACGTCGGACGCTGAGCGTCAGGAGATTGCGGCTGCCGAACACATCAACGGCCGATGACGGTTCGATCCCCTGGCTGTCGACAAAGGCCTCGATGCGATTGTCGGCCGGTTGCCCATCGCCTGGGTTTCCCACCCGCACCCCGTTACGGCATAGATGAATGTTGACTTCTTCGATTGTGTTTCGCGTCGCGGCGCCCGTGATCTCCAGACCGGTGGCGCAGCCCACCGTCTCGATCACGGTGATCTTGTTGGCGTCGATCGAGCCTGCCGTGGCATCCAGGTCCAGGCCGGTGCCGGTGAAATGCCGTTTGGGGTCGAGATGGCTGTCGTAGGGCTTTCCGCCCGGCCAGGCGCCGCCGCCACCGCCGCAGACTAAAGCGTTGAACACGAACTCGGTCGAGGTGATCACCTTGAAGCGATCGGGGCCGGCGGTCACCGGCCGAAGCCTGACCGCCGCGCCGTCACCGCGTGTCACGATCAGCCCAAAGCGATAACAGCAGCTCATCTGGCTGTCGAACACCACCGCGTCACCTGTTGAAGGCGTGTAGTTGAGCACACAGTTCCCGGAGTCGAGCCGAAAGTTCTGCATCCAGGGGACACGCAACGTGGTGTTGAGGTTGTAGACGATCGGCTTGGTCTTGTCGGACGTCCAGCTACCGCCGGCTATATACACGTCCAGACCACGGGCCTTGGCGGCGTCGAGCGCTTCCTGAAGGCCGGAAGTCTGGGTGCCGGGCGTGTGCGGGCCAAAGTCGCCCTCCTCGCCCGGGTCGTCGGGAGACACGACGATCTGATTTCGGAACGGCGGCCGTGGTGGTGACGTGGCGGGACCATTCACCTGGGAGGCTACCGCGACACAGCCAATGAAGATCGCGAGTCCGATGAGCAACAACCGAGGTTCATTCCATTGGGACATGATCACTCCCGGTAAACGAAGGCCAGGTGTTGTAAACCTGGTCACAGGTCCAGGCGCCGAAAAGTCGGCGGTGGGAAATGGAAGGCCTTAGGGCGGTGAAGGCCTTACGGGTGATCGAAGGCGGCTGATGCGTAGGCAACCAAGAGTTGTTCCAGACTAACTGGAGTTGAATTGCCATTCCGACGTAATATGGGTGCGCACCGCCGCACAACATCGAGGGGTCCATGTCAACATTGTTGGATCGGAAGAAGACGCACTTTGTGCTCTGGCGGCCCGCTTTAGCCAATATGCCAGCCACACCTCCGAATTTGGTGCTCGGACAATTCCAAGACGGCAATCCGCCGGTGCTTGTCAACCAACGATCACTCCCCATGGTTTCCTCACCCCTGTCTTCCGCCAATGACCTCTGGGAGATCGCAGCGGCGGACTGCGGGCTGATCGACGGTCAGGTCTATCACTATTGGTTTGAAGTCTCGAACTCTAACGTCTACTCGGGAGCAACGTCACAGCGCCTTCGATGCACTGATCCTTCGGCGCTGACGGTGGACTGGAGGCTGACTTCGACTGTGCCCGCCGGAGACACGACAGATTCCGTGGCGGCGCTAGCGGTCATACGCTTTTCTCAGGGAGAACTTGTCCCCTCAGATCCGGGGGCCGTGCCTCAAAGTTTCGACGTCGTGCTCGACGCCTCCATGTCGTCCTTACCTGCCAACAACCGTCTCGTGATCTATGAGCTGCCGACGGCTTGGTCCAAAACCGGCGACCTGGTGAACGCTACGAACGTTGGCGTGGGAACGTTTCAGGACGTGCTGGCGATGATCCTCAAGGACGCGACATCTCCGAACTTTCCGAGCATCGCCGTCTTGGGATCGGGGCGCTCCTACATCAACGATCTTGGAATCAATGCCCTGGAGCTGCTCCCGCCCGCCGACACGTTCGCAGACCGAAGATCGTGGGGTTACGCCACCAGCAATTATTTCGCACCGGACTTCGATTTGGGCCGACCGTTGAACCAGCCGGCCCCGACGGCCACCAGCGATTTTCTGAACCTGACCCGCGCCTGCCACGCCAACGGAATCCGCTACATCTACGACGCAGTGATGGCCTTTTCGGATCAAGACCCTTACCGAACTGCCAACTTTCTCGACTTCCACGTACAGGCCAACGCCACGCCGCCCGACCCGGAAATGGACGGCCGCGAGGGGTTCGGCGGTGACCTGTGGAAATACGCGTATCTGACGAACACCTTTGACCCGATCTCCGGCGGCACCGGAGCGTTCTATCCCGCCCGGCAGCACATGCTCACCCACATGAACTGGTGGATGACGTATTACCACATCGACGGCTATCGGCTCGACAGCGTCAACAACGTCTACAGCTACGACTTTGTGAATCAGTTTCGGACGCAGGCTCGGGCGGTTTGGAACGAGCGATGGAGTGCTGAGGGGAACCCTCTGGGCGGGGCAGACCAGCGGTTCCTGACCATCGGCGAGGAGTTGTCCGAGCCCGCTCCGCTGCTGGGCTTCATCGACGCGCTGTGGAATGATCGTTTCCGCAACCGGGTCCGCAACGCGATCATCGGGCGGAACGCCGAGGATCAACCCTCATTCGAATGGACGGTTCGGGAGATGATCGACTGTCGCAATCTGCGCGATTTCCAGAACCGGCCGCTGTTCTCCGATGGGGCGCAGGCCGTCAATTACATCGGCTCCCACGACGTTGGAAACACGGACGGCGACGGCACCAACAACGACCGCGTATACAACTTCCTGGACCGCTTTGGGACCGTGTTGAAGGACAAGCCGCTGAAGCTCGCCTTCGTGTGCCTTCTAACGGCGGCCGGGATTCCCATGATTTTCGCGGGCGACGAATTTGCCGATCCGATGGACATTCTGCCGGGCTC
>DATHPP010000231.1:0-3750 GCA_035483795.1 Tepidisphaeraceae bacterium
GAGTTGATGGTGTTGCGGACGTTGAGGTAGCGGGTGCGGTCGTCGATGTCTTCACGGGTGAGCAGGAGCTGGGCGACGGGGAGGTTGTGCGGCGTGAACGCCGCGGCCCAGGTGTCCATGAGCCGCCGCTGCCCGACCGCCGCGACCGCCTGGAGCTGGCCCAGGTCGGTCGGACGTTTGGCCAGCTTCAGTTCGCCAAGTCCCGCACCGAGCGCGCCCGAGCTCACCAGCGTCACGCGAATCCCGCGACGGCTCAGCGATGCAACCTGCGTCGCAATCGAGCCCAGGAACGGCGCATCAAGCTTGCCCTGATCGTCCGAAAGCACCTGCGTGCCGAGCTTGATGACCATCGTCCTGACAGTCGAGAGATACTGGCTGCGGGTGGTGTTCATCGTGAAAGATCACGCAATCGTGACTGGGCGACGCCGAGTGCGCCTTGGCGTGGCCGACACTTTATCGGCAAAAATCAGGAGGGCGAGTGTCGGGGGTCGACGGGCCACTTCGGGTGTGCCCAAAATTTCGGGAGGTCAACAATGCAAGGTGGGACAGGCATTCTTGCCTGTCATCGAATCGCTGAGCGGGGACATTGTTGTCCCCCGAAGCGATTCGAATCATCTCGGCGGACGGCGAGTACGCCGCCCGCACTCGCTGATTCGAGGCAGACAAGAATGTCCGCCCCACCAGATGCAGTTGCCTCGACCACTTGCGCGCTCCCGCCACTTCTCCCTCCCCCGGTATTCCGGGGCAGGGAAATCTGCCCTATAGCGAATATCCTTTGCGGTACTCGCGCGAGAGGAACGCGTTGGCTTCGGGCCAGTTGGTGAATTTCATGGCTTCGGCGTCGTATTCGAGGGGATGCTGGTAGCCGGCGCGGATGGCGGCGTTGCCCAGGAGGATGCACTCGGTGAGCTTGCCGGCGAAGTTGAAATTGCTGTACGCCGGTGGTCCGCCCTTGATGGCGGCGACGAGTTCCTTTTTCATCCACAGGTCGGTGTTGTTGCCGCCGCGGCCCCGGCCGCCTCGTCCCGCGGCGGGGGGATTCTCCGATGTCATGCGCGGGATCGTCGGCTCGGGGGCCTTGAAGTTGCGGAATTTCTCCTCCGGCAGCAGGAACCACTGCGCGCCGTAGTCATTGGGTGAGTACATGACACCCTTGTCGCCGACCATGATCGACCCGCTGTCGCTGACTTTCTTGCCGTAGAACAACTCGATCGGCGGCCAGTTGTGAATCCGCGAGCCGTCGTCCTGCTCCATCTGTCCTTCGTACCAGTGGAACTTGAGCGGCGGCATGTCCCCACGGGCCGGGAAATCCCACACGATCGACGCCCAGGAGGGATACGTCTCGAAATTCACGATCCCGGATTGGGCGTGCACCCGCGTCGGATAAACCTGGTCGAGCTTGCAGGCGCGGAAAGGAAGGTTGGAGGTGTGACAGGCCATGTCGCCCAGGGCGCCGGTGCCGAAATCCCA
The DNA here is from genome assembly GCA_035483795.1 of Tepidisphaeraceae bacterium. Classification (GTDB taxonomy): domain Bacteria; phylum Planctomycetota; class Phycisphaerae; order Tepidisphaerales; family Tepidisphaeraceae; genus DASXMX01. The sequence continues at coordinate 1,471 of DATHPP010000231.1, forward strand.
CCAGCCGCGCCAGACAAACGGTTCGTAGCAGCGCGGATCCTGCCCCGCTCCCGGATACTTGGCGACGTAGGGACGGTAGGGCGCGGGGCCGAGCCAGGCGTCCCAGTTGATGGTCTCGGGCTTGTCGTCGGCCATGGGTCGGTCGGTCCGCATCGGCGCCTGCGGCCAGATCGGGCGATTGGTCCAGACGTGAATGGCGCGGACATGTCCGATCGCCCCGGCCTGGATCGCCTCGACGCCGGCCCGCAGCCCGCTGGCGGCGCTGCCCTGGTTGCCCATCTGTGTCGCCACCTTGTATTCGTTGGCGGCCAATCGCAGCGCCCGCGCCTCGGCGACGTAATGCGTCATCGGCTTCTGGACGTAGACCGCTTTCTTGTTCTTGATCCCCATCATCGCCACGACCGCGTGATTGTGATCGGGGATGCTGACGGTGACGGCGTCGATGTCCTTGCCCATCTCGTCGAAGAGCTTGCGGAAATCGTTGAACTTCCGCGCCGCGGGGATCTGCTGGGCCTTGTGGTTGAGCGCCCTCTCGCTGGTGTCGCAGATGGCGATGACATTTCCGACCTCGGCGGCCTGGCTCGAGTCGCCGTCACCTTTTCCGCTGACACCCACGCACGCGAAGTTCACGCGCTCGTTGGGCGATTTGCTCTCCGCCTCCTGGGCCCAGGTTTTGGTTCCCGCGACCCAGAAGCCCATTCCGGTCGCCGCCGTGTACTTCAGAAAATCCCGCCGCTTGGTCCCGTCGCTCATGAACGCTGCTCCTGTCCTCTGCCGTGAATGATTTGTTTCGGGGTCCGACCATCCGCGGAGCCGATCCGCGTATCCGTAAGCCCGCACCTTATACCCACGCCGGACGCGAAACGTTTTCGCGACCGCGGCGATATGACGGGCGAGGGGCGATCGCAAGCTCATTTGGAGGGTCCGCGCCTTACTCGCTCAACCTGGCCGTTTTTCGCACCGCAGCGCCGAGCGTTACGGCGGCACATCAGGTCCTTCGGTACCGAGAACGAGAAACGACAGGGGTGAGGCTTCCACCGAGCGGAAACTTTTGCACGCAGAATTTGCGCGGCTCGGTAGACGCCTCGCCCGTCTCGCCCTCCCAACCCTCAGGAAGGCCGGTTTCGCGAAGCCGCGAAAGAAATTCTGATTTTTCCGTTGCAATTAGGTTGAACCATCCGCCCGGGTCTCTTATTTCACATCCCATGCATCGCGTGGCGTGACGGGCAGCGCGCCCCGCGTCGCATCAACGGCCAGCTTGAGACATGAAGGAGTGAGAATGTTTGAAGATTCTCGTCGGAGATTCCGCGCCCAGCTTGTTCCCCTTCGCCGCCGTTCTCGGATCGCGACGCGGCAGGTGGCAGATCTATTCGATCTTTGCGCCGCCGACCTGAAATCGCGGGCCGTTCGTGCCTCACAGCAGGTGCGGCAAACGCGAATCCCGACGCGGCAGGTGGCCGATCTGTTCAATGGTTGCGTCGCCGGCCTGAAATCGCGGGCCGTTGACGCCTCACAGCAGATGCGGCAATTGCAGATCCCGACGCGGCAGGCGGCCGATCTGTTCAATCTTTGCACCGCCGATCTGAAGTTACGCGCCATTCGCGCCTGCCAGCAGGTACGGCAAACGCGGATTCCGACGCGGCAGATGACGGACCTGTTCAATCATTGCACGGCGGACGTGAAAGAGCGCGCCGCCCGCGCCTCCAAACAAGTGCGGGAATTGCTGGCGCGATGTGCGGAAGCGGCTGCCCCGCAGTTTGCCCTGCTCCTGCCAGCGCTGGAGCCGCTGGAACGCCGGACCTTCCTTTCGGCGGTCACGCTCTCGAACGGAGTGCTGCATCTTTCTGGCGATGCCACCGGCTTCAACAGCCTCACCGTCGATTTGCAGGGCAACGGACAATTGCTGGCGAATGCCGACGGGCACAAATTTGAACTCGAGCCCTCTGCCGTGCAGTCGATCAGCATCACGGGCGGCGGCGGGCCTGACTGGGTCTACATCAATCCCCTGATCAAGGTCGACGCCAACATTTCCACCGGCGACGGGAACGACACGATCTGGGGCGGCACCGGCGCCGATACCATCACCGCCGGCAACGGCAACGACCTGGTCTATGCGTCCGGCAACATCACGCTGGGCGACGGCGACAACGTCGTCTGGGCCGGCGCGATTTCCAGCAGCATCACCGCCGGCAATGGGAACAACCTCCTGATCGGGGGCCCGGGTGACGACACGCTCACCGCCGGCTCCGGAAACGACACGTTGATCGGCGGGGCGGGTAC
>DATHPP010000232.1:0-4979 GCA_035483795.1 Tepidisphaeraceae bacterium
ATCGGCGAGCTGCTCTTGCGACTGGACGGCGGGGCGCCGCCTTCGCCGCGCGTCGCACGCCCTGCGCCAACTGCGGCGCCGGCGCAAAAAAAAAATCCTGAACCCGCCGGGCCGGTCTTGACGGCCGCCGCCCCCGCTGCACAAGCTGATCCCGTTGTGGCGACGATCGACACCGAAATCGGCGACGACGATGACCTGCCCCGCCCTGGCAAGGTGTGGAGCGGGCCGTCGCTGACGACTTTGTTGAACGAGCAGCGGACCCAGGCCGTCAAGCAGCCCGAGACGATTGCGGCTGCCCAATCCAATATCGAACCGGTCGATCCAGGCGATCTGCCCGCGGTCTGGCAGGCCGCAATCACGATCCTGGCGGCCCAAGGCCCTGTCCTCCCCTCACTTTTGACGCCCGGGAAGCTGGTATCCATTGAAGACGGCCGCGCCGTCGTCCGCTACGCGCCGCAGCACGACACGTTTGTCAAAATGCTCGAGCGCAACGGCAAGAAGGACCTGATCCGCGAAACCCTCAGCAACCTCCTGCGCGAGTCGGTCGGCGTAAAGTTCGAGGTCGACCCGGACGCCGCGGAAACGACGCCCGCGACAGACCGAGGCCCCGCGCGTCCCGCCGCCGCTGTGCGTGCCGCCCAGGCTATGCCCCCGAGCGCACCCGCCCCGCCGCCGCCCCAAGCCCCGGCGATCAAGCTCACGCCGGAGTTGATCGAATCCCTGCGAAAAGAGCCCCTCGTCCGGGCCTTCATGGACGAGCTGGGGGCACAGATCGTCAAGGTGGAGTGACAACGTCCGTCGCACAGCATATTCTCTTTGGGCCGGAGTTCTCCAATGACGCTTACCATCAACCTCTCTGCCGAAGCCGAAGCGCAGCTCAAAGCGAAGGCCGCCGCCGCAGGTCGTGATGCGGCTGACTACGCCGCAGATATTGTCGAGCACAGCGTCCGTGATGGTGCAGACGGCTCGCGGGTCTTATCGGAAGGTGAGCAGGCGCGACTTTCGGCGCTGGCCGAGGAATTGATTCGCCGTTCCGAGCAACTGGCCTTTGATTCCAGTCCCCCGCGTCTGAAAGGGCCGGAGAGGGAAATCGAAGAACTCATCGTAGAGAAGTTCCGCAAGCAGGGACTGCAACTGTGACTCTGTGCGACGCTGGACCGTTGTTCGCTCTGATTGACCGACGCGACGCGAACCATTCCAAGTGCGTGGAAATCTTTCGCATGCTCGAAAAGCCGAAGTTGGGCCCTGACCGCTCCGATCCCGACAAAGAGGAACTCTAACATGTTCGACGCACTCAAAGGACTGGGCAATCTTCCGGGCCTGATGGCCAAGGCGCGGGAAATGCAGGAGAAGATGCAGGCGATGCAGGAGGAGCTGGCCAAACGGCAGGTGACCGCCGACGCCGGAGGCGGCATGGTGCAGGCGACCGTCAACGGCCGGCTCGAGCTGGTGAGGCTGCAAATCGACAAGGGCCGCATCGACCTCAACGACACCGAGATGCTCGAGGACGTCATCGTCGCCGCGGTGGCGGCGGCGCAGCACAAGGCCTCCGAAACCGCCAAACAGGAAATGCAGAAAATGGCCGGCGAGCTGGGCCTGCCGCCGGGGATGCTGCCGCAATAAGCACAATCGAGCGAGCCCCAATTGTGGTGCAGGCTTTCAGCCTGCACCTGCCTGCCTTGTCCGACCTCACCTGCCGATATCGATGAACCTTCAGGCCGCTGTCAATGACCTTTCCCAGACGACAGAAGTTCTGCGACGGCAGATTCAGGGCGGCATTCAGATCGGGGCGCAGATTTATGCTTCGCTGGACGGGAAGCCGGTCGCGGATCTGGGAATTGGCGACTCCCGTCCCGGCGTCGCGATGACCCCTGACACGGTCATGCTGTGGATGTCCGCCACCAAGCCGCTGGCGGCGGTGGCGCTCGCGCAGCTCTGGGAACGCGGGCAACTGGAGCTCGACGACCCCATCGCAAAACACGTCCCCGAATTCGCCCAGCACGGCAAAGAATCCATCACGCTCCGGCACGTGCTCACCCACACGGCTCCCATCCGCTGGGCCGAGACCGGCTGGCCCGACGTTCCCTGGGATCGGATCATCGCCAAAGTCTGCGCCATGCGGATGGAGCGCGACTGGCCGCCGGGCCAGAAAGCGGGGTACAGCTCCATCACGAGCTGGTTCATCCTTGGCGAAGTCGTGCGTCGCATCGACGGGCGCGACTACGCCAAGTACGTACGCCAGGAGATTTTCGAGCCGCTGGGGATGAACGATTCGTGGGTCGCGATGCCGCCGCAGGTTTTCCGCGCCTACGGCACGCGCCTCGGAATCATGCAGAAGACTGAAGGGGGTGACGTGACGGACGCGGGCCTCGACACCGAGGCCGCCTGCACGCACGCCCGCCCCGCCGGCAGCGGCCACGGGCCGGCGCGCGAGCTGGGAAGGTTCTACGAAATGCTCCTCGCCCGCGGCGCCCTGGGCTCCGCTCGCATCGTCTCCCCGCAATCGGTCGAGGCGCTCACGGCTCGCCACCGCGCCGGCATGCTCGACCTTACCTTCCGTCACATCCTGGACTGGGGCCTGGGCTTTCAGGTCAATTCCAACCAGTACGGCGTCGACACCGTCCCCTATGGCTTTGGTCCTCATGCCTCCTACCGCACCTTCGGCCACAACGGCCACCAATCCACCTCCGCCTTCGCCGATCCGGAGCGAAAGCTGGCGGTCGCGATCATCTGCAACGGAATGCCCGGCGAACCCGCCCACGACCGCCGCATGCGCGAGATCCATACCTCGATCTACGAGGATCTGGATCTCACCAATGCTTGAACGACGGATGCCACTGGGTTCTGGGGAGTCCTTCCGCTTCATGCCGTGTGGCTCATCGCCGACTTGGCGGGCGTGACAGCAACTCGGGAACTCGCAGACAGCAAGAGGTGAATCGGTTCCTCGATGTCGGACGCAGTATCGGTTCGCGTCGGATCCGGAGCCGGCAGGGGCTCATTGGCCAGCAGATTCGTCTCCGCCATGTCCACCAGTGCAGAAGCGAGCCGCTGGCGGGCATCTTCCAGGTCCGAACCGAACGTAATCGCGCCGGGAAAATCCAAGACCTCGGCGTGCACGCCTTCCGGAACGTACTTGTACATCGCTTTGTACGTGAGCATCGAGACAATCTTAGCATGGGCCCGGCCCAGGGAAAGGTGGTCGTCCATGGCTTTGGCCCCATTGGCCCCATATCTCCTGCCAATGCAATCCGGCGATTCCTTCGCGAGCAGATCGGCAAGGATAGTTGCGAGGCGATTCGCGAGGATGACCGGGGGGCACCGGCCGAACGACCGCGGTCGAGGCGGGTTCGCGAAAGTTTGTTGCAAACATTGGCCCCTCGTCGCCGGGCCTGATATCAGGTGTCCATTTGATCGATCAGTCGTGTCTGCCCGCATTCAAAAACGGACATCTATGAGAATCATCGCCGTCTCCGATCTTCATAAGAACCTGCCTGAAATCGGGCCCTGCGATCTTCTCCTGATCGGCGGAGATATTTGCTCGGCCATCGGTGACACCGCGGCAATGCAGCAACGGTGGTTGAATGACTCTTTTCAAAAATGGCTCAGCGCCGTGCCCGCGCGGTACAAAGCCTTGACCGCAGGCAACCACGATATTGCCTTCCACAAAGGGCTCGTCCATGACCTCTCAGCGAGCATTCTGATCGACGAAGAGCTTACGATTGAGGACGAGGAGAAGAAGCGGTGGAGGATTTGGGGCGCGCCTTGGACACGCGGCGAAGGGCATTGGGCCTATGAATGTCCGGAGGACGATGACTTGGCCTCTAAGTGGAATCGAATACCCGCGGGCGTGGACATCCTTTTGACTCATGCGCCACCGTTCGGAAGCGGCGACGGGCAATCAGCCGGGAGCGTCAGCCTTCGCAACCGGATACTTAAGCTCAATCCGATGCTGGTGGTGTGTGGTCACATCCATGGTGGCTACGGCGAATTCAAGCTCGGCGATACCATGGTCGTGAATGCAGCCTTGGTTGACGAGAACTACCAGATGAGTAAGGCACCGGTGGTGATCGACCCTGTGGAAATAGATCGGCTGCTGGCGATCTCCCCCTGAACGACCTCCCGACCTCCTCGGTCACGGCCCGATTGATCCTGAACGAGGCTCGAGGCGCTTTTCACGATTTTCGCCGGCCGGTAGACACGCGACAATGAGAGCTGTATCGCGTCGCGTAATCCCGCGCCGGATCGCTCGACCGTGACACGGGTTTTTAACCCGTGCTGACGATGCGAAAGGGGAAAAACCGCGTGATCGGGCGCATATCTTCTCAGCACACCGTCAGCACGGCTTAAAAAGCCGTGTCACGGGAAGTGCCGTATCGTACACAGTCATTCATTTAGTGCTTGAACGATTTGGAGATGTCCGCCAGCGCGTCGGGGTCGGCCTTGAGGGTCTTTCGGCCGCCGTAGACGCGCTTCATTTCTTCGAGGAATTCATCGTAGGCTTGTGAATCGAGCGGCAGCTCGACGGGCCGGCGCGTCAGGGCGGCCATCGCGATGGCGTTGCCCAGCTCCAGCTGCTTGAGGCCCTCGACGCCGGGCGCGATCAGGGGCTCCTTGTGGAGGATTGCGTCGACAAAGTTCTGCGTGACGGCCTTGTGCCCTTCGACACTGCTGGTCGGGATCGGAATGTCGATCTCCCATGCGTCGACATGGGCGAATGCTTCGGCGCTGGTTTCGCGGACCTTGCGAATGCTCTCCCGGGTCCGCGTGAAATGCAGCTTGCCTGCCTCGGCGATGATTTTCCCGCGGTCGCCGACGATCTCCAGGCGGTTGGTGCCCGGCGCTTCGCCAGTCGAGGTAATGAAGTGCCCGATCGCGCCGTTTGGATATTCCAGGATGGCGCTGACCTCATCCTCGACTTCGATCGGATGGGTCTTTCCGACGAACCCGACGGCGGTAATTCGCGAAGGGGCAAGCCCGGT
>DATHPP010000233.1:0-8697 GCA_035483795.1 Tepidisphaeraceae bacterium
CGCGGCCGCGGGTCGGCGAGTTTGGCGGCGGGGGTGTCTTGGTCACGGCCCGCTCGGCCCGGTTCTTTCACGCCCATCAATGGGTAGAGCGACAGACCGCCGCGTTTGCCCGCCGCCGCCCCGGTTAGCGCCTCCGCCGCCGGCCGCATTTCCTTTCAATTTCCATCGCCAAGCAGCCCGCCTCCGGGGTGCCGTCCCCGCGTCCGACCCGTTTTTTCCCGCCGGGTTCGCATGCGGACACCGGCGGCAAAGGAGATCCCATGTCCATCATTCCGGCACATTGTCTTTCCAGTTCCGACCTCAGGCGTCTGGGGAACAACCTGGGCACTGCGGCAAGCAACTCCCTGCGCCACCGTTTCCGCCGCGCTGAGCTGGCCGCCGTCAACCGCTCGCTGGCGATCGTGGGCGAGCAAGTCAGAACACTTCACCGACCCCGTCCCCAGGTTCTCCACGCCTGATCCACGTTTCCCCAACAACAAACCCGACAGGAGTTCTTCATGGCCAAGGATACTTCCGACCCGCCGCCAGTGCGGATCACGCTGTACTGTTGCCAACATGGCACTGACAAGGTTTATCAGGCGGCGATCGAGCCGTCCGCTGGCGGTTACGTCGTCAACTATGCCTTTGGTCGCCGTGGTTCGACCCTGCAAACGGGCTGTAAGACTGCCGCGCCGGTGGGCTACGCGCAAGCCAAGAGACTTTACGATCAGCTGGTACGCTCGAAGACCGCCAAGGGCTACAGTCCCGGAGCCCAGGGCACACCCTACCACCAGACGGATCGGGAGCAGCACCCTGCCGCAGCTGCTCAACGCCATCACCGAAACACAGCTCGGCAAGTACCTGGCCGACGACGATTGGTGGATGCAGGAGAAGTTCGACGGCCGGCGGCTTTTGATCCGCAAAGAGCTCGACCGGATCGCCGCGATCAACCGCAAAGGCCTGAGCGTCGCTCTGCCGGACTCGATTCGAGCCGCGGTGCTGACGCTTGGCGCCGGCTATTGCCTCTTGGACGGGGAGGCGGTGGGGGAGGTGTATCAGGCGTTTGACCTGCTCAGCAAGGACGGGCAAGACCTGCGGACCCGTGCTTATGCCAGTCGCTATGAGCAGCTGACCCGCCTGCTCGACCCCGCCCTGAGCAAGTGCCTGTGCTATGCCGAGTCGGCCCGCGATGCCGGCACCAAGGCTTGCCTGCTCCACCAATTGCGGCTGCGCCAGCGCGAAGGGGCGGTCTTCAAGGACAGCACCGCCCCCTACACCTCTGGCCGTCCGGCCCAGGGCGGCAGCCAGCTGAAGCTCAAGTTCTACGCCACCGCTTCCTGCCGGGTCGCCGCCATCCATCGCGGCAAGCGGAGCGTGACGATGGAGCTGATCGATGCGGCGCAGAGCGTGGCCGTCGGCAACGTCACGATTCCCGCCAACCTGCCTGTCCCCCAAGTCGGTACGGTGATCGAGGTGCGCTACCTGTACGCCTATCGCGGCGGCAGCCTCTTTCAGCCCGTCTACCTGCGCCAGCGCGACGACCTCGACGCCGGCGCCTGCACCCTCAACCAGCTCAAGTTCAAATCCGAGGACGAAGCGGACGAATCCTGAGCCGTGTCGGTCACCGCGATGGCGAAATCGCCGGTGCGATTCGCCGCGATCCAATTGTTCCCATTCAAAAACCCTCTACGGAGTTTCAACATGTTGCAGCAAACCCAACGCATCGAGCAGACCGCCGGCGCCAGCGCTCCTGCCGCAGCACCCCCGCCCCCCGCGGCCCCCTGGCTGGGGCTGGGGCTGAACGTTCAGGAAGCCGTCGACAGCCGCCAGGCGATCGCGCTGGCTGGCCTGGACTGGCAGGTGGACCAGTGGCCCATCGCCGTCCTCCCGCCCAGCGGCGCTGCCCCGATCGCCGCCCGGAGCTTCGTCGCCAACGTCCGCACCGACACCCGCGGTGTGCTGGGCATCGTGACTCGCAAGTACCAGCCGTTTCAAAATCGCGATGCCTTCGCCTTTGCCGACGCCATCGTCGGTGAAGGCCACGCCCGCTACGAAACCGCCGGCGCCCTGCGCGGCGGGAGGCGGGTGTGGATGCTCCTCAAGCTCCCCGGTCCGCTCTCGGCCGGCATGTCCGATCTCATCCAGCCGTACCTGCTGGTCTACAACACCTTCGATGGCAGCTCCTGCCTGCGAGCGCTGCTGACCAGCATCCGCGTCATCTGCCAGAACTCGTTGAACCTGGCACTGGCCACCGGCCGCGGGGAAGGAATCACCGTCCGTCACAGCGGCGAGCTGGCAAGCCGCGTGGACCAGGCCCGCCAGACGCTCGGCCTGGTCCGCAAGCGGCTGGATCATTTCGCGCATGAGATTAGGACCTTTCGGCGCACCGCGATGACCACCGAGCGCCTCGAGCACTATTTCCAGGCGCTGCTTCCCGAGCTTTCCGGCGACGCCGGCGAGCGGGAGCGGGCCAACCGCCGCAAGGCACTGGACGCGCTGCACGCCAACTTCGCGGATCCGACCAACAACCTTGCGGGCATGCGCGGCTCTTTGTGGGCGGCGCTCAACGCCGCCACCGCGTTTGCCGACCACCAGCGCCGCTTCCGCGGCCAGGACCAGCAGGCCCGCGCCGAGAATCGCCTGGACTCGATCTGGTTCGGCAGCGGCAACGACTTCAAACAGGCCGCCTACCGCTCGGCCCTGGAGCTGGCAAACCTGAACTGAATTCTGCCCCCGGGCGGCTCGCGGATCGTGTCCCAGCCGCCCGGGCGGCTTTCCATCCCAACCGGTGAGGTGCAGATGCGGGCGATCGCAATCGGACTTTTCCTGCTGTACGTGCTGCTGGCGCTGATCGTCTGCCTGGACCGCTCCTGCGCGGTCCAGCAGGCGGACGGCCCAAGGAAGGTAAAGGACCATGAAAAAAATGTTCTGGCGGAGCGCCGCCACGATCCTGCTGTTCTCGGCGGCGATCCTGGGCTGGTGGATCCGGCCAGGCGGCCGGGAAGCGATCGATCCCCAGCTGCTGGGCCGGCAGCTGCTGACGGTCGAGCGGATTCAGAGCCTTTCGGAGCTGACGACGCTCAAAGTGGATGTGGCCGATGCCCGGGTGACCCGCCTTCAAGGCCGCACCGGCAGTGTGCAAGCCGTGCTGGTGGTCCAGGGCGAGGTGATCATCGGGGTCGACTTGGCCTCGGCTCGCTTTGAACAAGTGAATCGAACTCACAACTCCGCCGTTTTGGTCCTGCCCGACCCCAAGGTGCAGTCGATGGGATTGGACCACGAGCGGACCAAACTGATCGGCGTCTGGCAGGGGGGTCTCTGGGAAATCGTGCCGGGGGGTCAGGAGGCGGACACGGCGGCGGTCAACCTGGGATACCGCGATGCCCAGCGGGCACTGGGAACCCTGGCCGGCGATCGGGCGCTGCTGGACCGCGCGCGGCGCCAGGCCCAGGACGTTCTCCAAGCCTTCTTTATCGCGTTGGGGTGGGACGTGACCATCCGCTGGGCGAACCAGACTCCGTCAGAGAATCAGTAAGTTCGCCCAGGGAGAACAAACCGGCAGCGAAGCGGGCGGGGAGTCGACCACACTCGGCCCTGCCTTCGGGAAGACCGCCCGACGCGCGCGATTGCGGCGCCCGCTTCGTTTTTTTAGCGATCGGCTCCCCAATTTTGCAAATTGAGTCTAAGGTCAAGGCTCTCTTCGCCGGCGTATCAGTCAGGCTCTTTTCTATCTGCGCGCTGACGCGATGATTCGATGGCCGCGCGTCAAACGCTTTAGCGGTCTCCCTGCCGTCGATGCGCGATCAGAAGCCCACGCCATGGGCTGACTACCGCCGCGTCGCGGGATCCCCTTCACCAGTCCATCGACCCGGGCTCTTGGCGATTGGTCCGCACCGCGGAAAGCTCAGACTACCGCCCGATGGAGAGGCAAGCCGCCGAGTGAGGCGGCAAGCTGCAGATTGACGGCGTTTTGCGGCAAAGCCGATACTGGGAAACAAAAGACCCCCGGCAGTGGCCGGGGGCCGTCGGCGGTTGCAAAGGACGTGCATGCATCCTCGCCGTACAGTACGGCACCACTGACGGCGGCAATATTACACGACGATTACATGAGTGTCGATACAATTGGTTCTAGGGTAAAGACCCTAGACGCGGTTCGCTGCGATCGTGCCGCTCGCAGAATTCCTGCCATCAGTTCGGCGGAAAGCTTGGCGGCGCATTCCCGCAATACCCGCGAGGCTTCGATCGGAGAAGGGTCCGGATTTCTTGAGCGCCGCCTTCCTCATCGCAGCGCAAACCTCGCGAATCGCCGTCTCGCCGGATCGGCCTTCTCAAACGCCGCCCTCGCTTCGCCAATTCTGTAACCCTTCTGTTTCCCTTCGGCCCTTGTAGCCCATTTCCGCTGCCGGGCCGTTGGGCCCGGGGCAATCTCTTTTTTCCAACCCCGTCTTACAGGAGGTTCTCATGCCCTTGTGCATCAACGTCGGTCTGAACCGCAAAGCATCCCAGGACTATCAGAGCAGCGGCGCCTCGATCAACATCACTGCCGAGCTGGACGCCACCCTGCTGAGCAAGCCCCAGGCGCTGCAGGAGGCGATCGACGGTCTGTACGAGCAGGCCCGCGTGGCGCTGGACCGCCAATCGCCTTTAACCCCGCCGGGCGGCCCCCCTCAGGCCGCTGAGCTTCCTGCGCGGGGCAACGGTCACGCCGGTGGCGGCGCCAACGGCCATGCCGGCAGCGGCGCCCGTCCGATCACCCCGCGGCAGCGCTCGGCCATCCTCTCGATCGCCAGGCAAGCGGACCTGGACGCCGCCGCCAGCGCCCGCCGGACGTTCGGCGTCGAGCTGGACCAGCTTACGACCCGCCAGGCCTCAAAGCTCATCGACAGCCTCAAAGAATGAGGGGGACACGGCCGCGGAAGTGCCACGGCGCGGGTTGCCCGGACCACGGGGGCATCATCCAAGGCGGAGAATAATTGTCTTTACTATCATTGACCTAGACAAAGGCGCCCACCCGCCTTTGCTCCGACCGACCGGAGGTCGCTAAGTTTTTTTCACGTTGCAGCGATAGATTAGTTGTATTTACTTTTTCACAATGTTAGGATGATCGATCATGGCTCATTTGCGGCCATGGCATCCTCTTCCGCCGGACCCGGCAGCGCACGCAAGAAACTGAAAAATGGCTCTAACGGCAGCGGGCACGGGCACGGGCCTGGGACGGGGCGATTGCCATGGCAGGGCTCACAGACATAAACTGTTATCGGATATGGCGTAACGGCAAAAAGCTCGAACCCTCTCGCGCTGGCGTCCCCGGAAAAAGGGTGTTTGGACAAACGAACCCAAGCCAGCGTCCCCAGGGTCGGGGACCCAGCGCGTAGCGGTGAGCGATGCTCGGAGGGGGCGCCAGGAAATGCCCACGGGTTCGCAGGGGCCGCCGCGGAGAGGTTGGCGCCATCGGGCCGTTAACGTACGGAAAGTGACCTGCAGCCGCCGGTCAGCACGAGGCGAGTGCGGTGCGCTCACGTCTCGCCCGCTCAGGCCCCAGCGCGTACACTAAAAAAAAGAGAGGGCGGCACCAGGCCGCCGGGCTGAAACTTTGTTGTGGTGCCCATGAGCGATCCCATCAAACTTGCTGTGCTTGTCAGCGGGTCGGGGACGACCCTCCAGAACCTGATCGACCGAATCGCCTCGCGGCAATTGAACGCCCAGATTTCCCTGGTCCTCGGGTCGCGTCCTGGGTTGACGGGGTTGCAGCGGGCCAGAGACGCCGGGCTACCCTGCGAAGTTGTCGATCGAAAAGAACACCCCGACTGCCTCAGCTTCAGCCGTCAAATCTTTGGGCGCATCGATAAGGCGCACGTCGACCTGGTCTGTCTGGCCGGCTGGCTTTGTCTGCTGGAGATTCCGCCACAATACCGCAGCTGCGTGATGAACATTCATCCGGCGCTGCTCCCCGCGTTCGGCGGCAAGGGGATGTACGGACTCAAGGTCCACGAAGCCGTGCTGGCGCACGGCTGCAAGATCAGCGGGTGCACCGTTCACTTCGTTGACGAGGTCTACGATACCGGCCCGATCATCCTTCAGCGCGCCTGCCCGGTCCTGGAAGACGACACACCCCAGACGCTGGCCCACCGCGTTTTCGAGGAAGAGAAAATCGCCTACCCGCAGGCGATCAGCTTATTCGCACAGGGCCGGTTGAAGGTGGAAGGCCGCAGGGTGCGCATAGATCCACAGTAGTTTTCCACCGTCAGGCCATCCTACTGGAAGCAATTCATTGGCCGAGTTCCCGGCTGCGCGCGGCGGCGGCCTTGATCGCCTCGACCGTGATCCCCGCCCAATCGTGTTGCTCCAGATGGGTGAGAGCGGCGAGCGTCGTGCCTCCCGGGCTGGTCACGCGGCGGCGCAGCTCCGCGGGCGGCTCCTGCGAGCTGGATAACATCGTCGCCGCACCCAGCGCCGTTCTGATCGCCAACTGCCGCGAATGCTCCGGGCTCAGTCCCAGATCTTCTGCGGCGCGGATCATCTGCTCGACGAGATAGAAAATGTAAGCCGGCCCCGACCCGCTGACGGCAGTGACCGCGTCAAGCTGTTCCTCGCCCACCTCGATGACCGTGGCGCCGGCCTCAAACAGACGCCAAGCCCGCTGCGCATCGTCCAGGGTCGCGTTCCGCCCGCGGGCCAGGGCGACGATCCCCTGGCCAATCAGCATCGGCGTGTTGGGCATCGTCCGGATGACGCGCCACCCCACGGCTTCCCCCAGATGCTTCTCGATCGAGCGCGTGCTAACGCCGGCGGCGATCGAGACGATCAGCGCCTCGTGGCCGAGCACATCCGCGATCCCGCCCAGCACGCCGGCCATCTGCTGCGGCTTGACGCTCAGCAACAGCGTTCGCGCCGAAGCGGCGACCTCGCGATTGTCCGCCGCCGCCCGAATCCCCAGTTTCGAGGTGAAGACCGCCCGCCGCTCCGGCGAAACATCGGCGGCCAGGATTTGCCCGGCGTCCAGGACGCCGGCACGGATGATCCCGCCGGCAATCGCCTCGGCCATGTTCCCGGCGCCCAGTATTCCTAATTCGATCGTCATGCGCGGGAAATTCTCAACACCCGCCAACCCAGGTCAAATCACAGCTCCGCCGGGCGCAGATTTCGCGAGTCAACCGGAAGTTCAGCGGTGTGCAGATCGGCCCACATCGCGGCCTCGGCGTCCAGCGGGCTTTTGATGTTGTAAGCCTGATACGCGATCATTTCACCGATCCGGACGATCAGGTTGGCCAGGCGTTCGCCCGCCGTCCAGTGATCGCCGACGCAGATCGTCGTCGGGTCGATATTGGGATGAAAGATTGGTGTGAGCATCCGGCAATGAGGCGCCAGCCGCGGGTAGTCGCTGGTCAGGCGAATCTCGACGCGATGCTCCTCGCGCCAGACCGGTTTGTCTTTTTTGCCGCGTTCCAGCCCGCGAACGTGATAAGCCACTTCATAAACGTCCGGCGGGTCGCCGGTCGATTTGCATACCTTGATCGGCGGAAAATCGCGGAACACGACGGCCAATTGAGCGGCGTCGGCCTGGAGCCGCCGGACGCGCAGCGGGGGCTTGGCCAGCGGGGCGATGTGACCCGGCGTGGCGGTGAGTGCGGGAACATTCACCGCGCCGCCGCATGCCTTGCAGACGGCGCGGCGGCCGGCAAAGGCGTCCGGCACGGTGAACACCCGGCCACATCCAGCGCAGGTGAAGCTGATCATAGCGGACCGATCGCGTCGCCCGCCGAACCCGCCGACGGGACGACGAGCCACCAGTACCACGACACCCCGATACCGGCGACGACCGCCAGAAAGGACAGGAGCGTGGCGACGGTGAGCAGCCGCGGATGAGCCACGCGGCGCCCGCCCAGGCGATAGAACATGATCGACGCCGCCGCGATCAGCGGCGGCACCCCGAACGACAGCACACCCAGGAGCGCGGCCAGCAGCGCAAAGGGCAGAAACAGGTAGTCCCATTCAATCGCTGCCGGCGGGACCGTGGGCTCCTGGGGCGCCTCGGCCAGCGTGCCGGCCACCGCGGGCGCAGCCGAAACCTTGGGCTCGTCGCGGTGGGGGTCGAGGATGCCGACCTGCTTGCAGCCGTAGGACGAGCAGCCGCGGTTCTCGACCCAGCACTCGGCGTGAAACGTCACGCCGCACTCGGGGCATTTGAAGGTTTCCTCCAGCAGGCTGATGGGTGACTGGCAGGCGCCGCACAGCGCCTCGGCCTGCGGGCGCGCCTCGGTTATCGGGCTGGCAGGTGGCGCGATCGGGGCGTCGAAGATCGAATGCCGGGTCGGGCGTTTCACCGCCGGCGGGGAGGTGATGCGGATGCCGCGGGTCAGCGCCGCCGCCGGCGCGGGAGGCATGCCGGGCACCACCGTGTCATTGGACGTGTCCGAAACGGCGAGCCCCTCTCCGGCCGGCATCTCGACCATCTGCCCGCAATAGCGGCACTGGCCGATTTTCCCGGCAAAGTCCCACGGCGCCCACAGCGGCGCGCCACAGGCACAATCCAGAAAGATCCCGTCGTTGGATTCGATGGGGCGGTCGGAAAGATCCAGCGGCTCGACATCGGTCGGCAACGTTCCGTTGGATTGAAAGCGGAGCATCGCCGGGCCGATCCTGATCTCGTCGCCGTCTTCCAGTTGCTTGCGGCCCTGAAGATGATGGCCATTGATCTGGGTTCCGACGCGGCTTCCG
>DATHPP010000234.1:0-25495 GCA_035483795.1 Tepidisphaeraceae bacterium
TGCAATTTGCAATTTGCGATTTGAAAACTCAGGGTCTTCCTTCAATCGCAAATCGGCAATCGCAAATTGCAAATCATTCTTCTCGCTGATCCAGCGTCACCATCAGGTGGCTCGTGCGCTTCTTGATCGGATACGCCTTGCCACGGTCCTTGGGCTGGAAACGCTTGATGATTGGACCGGGATCAACCCACGCCCTGGCGACAAACAGCGTCCCGCGGGGGGCAACGTCGCGCTCGTTCGCGTTTGCCACGGCGGAGCGGATGACCTTCTCGATCATCCCACTGGCTCGCTGCTTGGAAAACCGCAGCAGCGTGATGGCGTCGTCCACATCGCGACCGCGAACCAGGTCCATCAGCAGCCGGGCCTTCCGCGGCGAAATCCGCGCGAACCGATGGCTCGCCCGATATACATCACGATCTTCTTGAACTTCAGCCATGACTCTGTCCAGTGCTGGGTGCTGGGTGCTGGGTGCCGCGTGCTGTCTTACTCAGCACTCAGCACTGCGAACTCAGCACTTTTCTTATGCCGGCGCCGGCGCGCCGGGCGTGACGGCCTTGCGGCCGCTGTGGCCGCGGAACGTCCGCGTGGGAGAGAACTCGCCGAGCTTGTGCCCGACCATGTCCTCCTGCACGAACACGCGAAGGAATTTGTTCCCGTTGTGGACCTCGAACGTATGGCCCACAAATTCCGGAATGATCGTGCACGAGCGGGCCCAGGTGCGGATGGGCTGCTTGGCGCGATTCTCATTCAGCTTGGAGACCTTGCGGAACAATTTCTCGTCCACGTAAGGGCCCTTTTTGGCGCTTCGGCTCATAGTCGTCTGTCCGTTTTCAACCTGTCATTTGTCACTGGTCACTTGTCATTGGTGAAGAACGAATGACAAGTGACCAACGACCAGTGACCAACTACACGTTCACCGTCTGCGGCCTCTGCTGATGCTTGCCGAACTTGCGACGGCGGAGGATCAGCTTCTCGCTGTTCTTGCGGCTGGAGCGGGTGATGCCGCCCTTGGAGGGAACGCCGGTTTTGGAGACCGGATGCCGTCCGCCGTTGCTGCGTCCTTCACCGCCGCCCAGCGGATGGTCGATCGGGTTCATCGCCTTGGCACGGGTGTGCGGTCGGATGCCCATGTGTCGCGACCGGCCCGCTTTGCCGATGCTGACGTTGATCCAGTCGACGTTGCCCAGCTGGCCGATGGTCGCCCGGCAGGCGCTGCGGACTCGCCGCATTTCGCCAGACGGAAGAATGATCACGGCCCACTCGCCCTCGCGGGCGCCCAGTCGGCCGACTCCGCCCGCCGAGCGAACCAGTTTGCCGCCCTGCCCGGGGTTCATTTCGATGTTGTGAATGTCCAGTCCCGTCGGGATGTTCGCCAGCGGCAAACAATTCCCCAGATCGGGCGACGCATCGGGGCCGCTCACGACCGTCTGCCCGACCTTCAGGCCGTTGGGGCAAAGAATGTAGGACTTTTCGCCATCCTCGTATTCAAGGAGGGCGATGAACACTGAGCGATTGGGGTCGTATTCGATCGCCAGCGCCTTCGCCGGCACTCCGTCCTTGCGGCGCTTGAAGTCGATGATGCGGTAGAGCTTCTTGTTGCCGCCCCCGCGATGCTTGGCGGTGATGACGCCGTGATGGTTGCGGCCATTGGCGCGGATGCGGCCAACCACCAGCGATTTCTCGGGCTCAAACTTGGTGAGCGTCGCCTTGTAGTCGATCACGCTACCGGCACGCCGGCCAGCGGAAGTCGGGTTGTAAAACTTGATGGGCATCGTTCACCTAAAACAATTCGATCCTCGAGTTTTCCGCCAGGACCACGATCGCCCGCTTGAAGTGGGCGGTG
The DNA here is from genome assembly GCA_035483795.1 of Tepidisphaeraceae bacterium. Taxonomy (GTDB): domain Bacteria; phylum Planctomycetota; class Phycisphaerae; order Tepidisphaerales; family Tepidisphaeraceae; genus DASXMX01. Next base: position 1,844 of record DATHPP010000234.1, read on the forward strand.
TGGGTCATGCCAAATCGCGTGCGACGCGGCTTACCCTTGCGGTTCATGGTCCGGACGTCGATCACCTTCACGTCGTAGAGTTTCTCCACCGCGTTGCGAATCTGCGGTTTGTTGGCCCAGCTCGCCACTTCAAACGCATAGGCATTTTGCGTCGTCTGCTGGTGCGTGCTCTTCTCCGTGACCAGCGGCTTGATGATGACGTTTGTATGGCGGTCCATGTTCCAATCCTCTCTCATCAAGCCAGAATCTGCTGAAGTCCGTTCTTGGTGACCAGAAGCGTCCGGTTCCGCAGGATGTCCCATGCATTCAACTGCGCGACGGTGGTCAACGTCGTGCGGTCGATGTTCCGGGCCGATCGCTCCAGGTTCTGATCGTGTCCGTCCAGGGCCAACAGACAGCTCCGGTCGATCCCGAGTGCCTTGAACATCTGCGCGACCAGCTTGGTCTTGGGCTGCTCGAGCGTGATCGAATCGATGACGCGGATGTCCTGGCTCTGAATCTTCGACAGAATCGCGCTGTTGCGGGCGAGCCGTCGGGCCTTTTTGGGCATGGCCTGGCGCCAGTCCTTGGGCCGCTTCTGCTTGGCATGGCCGCCGCCCTTCTTGATCGGGTTGCGGATGCCGCCGGTGCGGGCGTTGCCAGTTCCCTTCTGGCGGAACATTTTCCGGGTCGAGCCGGCGACTTCGCCACGGGCCTGCGTGCGGACGGTGCCTTGCCGCTGGTTGGCGTGGTACATCACCAGCGCCTGCTTGAGCAGGTTGGTCCGCACCTCGCCGCCGAGCTTCTGCTCGTCGATCGCGAACGTGTCGACCTTCTGACCGGACTGATTGAAAACGGGCACTTCGATCATCGCTGCTGGTCCTTTGTCACTGGTCATTTGTCATTTGTTTTTGCAAGTGACAAGTGACCAATGACCAATGACATCTCTTGCTACTCTTTTGCCTCTCTCACCTTCGCCGTGGTTGCCTTGCGAATGAAAAGGAGCCCGCCGTTTGGTCCGGGGAGGGCTCCTTTGATAAGCAACAGGTTGTTTTCCGCGTCAATCTTCACAAGGGGATGATTTCGGGTCGAAACCTGGTCCATTCCCATGTGACCGGCCATGCGGACACCCTTTTTGGGTTTGCCGGACTGGCCGCGCCAAGTGGCGCGCGATGCCAGCGAGCCGGGCGATCGGTGTTTGCGTTCGGTGCCGTGTGAGGCCGGCTGACCACCGAAGTGGTGACGCTTCATGACACCCGCAAACCCCTTGCCCTTGCTGGTTCCGATCACATCGACGTACTGCACTCCCTCGAACACCGACACGTTTACAGTATCGCCGGGCTTGCGGTCGGTGGCTTCTTTTAACTTGATCTCGTGGAAGTACTTGCGGGGACCGACCCCGGCCTTGGCGGTATGCCCGATGAGCGGGAAGGTGCTGAACTTGGCCTTAATCTCGCCAAACCCAAGCTGCACGCCATGATACCCATCGGTCTCGGGTGTCTTCACCTGCGTCACCGCGCAAGGGCCGGCCTGCACGACGGTTACGGGAATCACGTTTCCCTTCTCGTCGTAAACCCGGGTCATGCCGACCTTTTTTCCAAGCAATGCAGGAGTCATCGTAAACACTCGCGTCAGTGGTCAGTTGTTGGTTCCCAGTTGTTCGTTGTGTGGGACATCGACGTGCCCAACAACTGACAACGGACCACTGACAACTGACAAAAATAAGCCACCCGCGACACGCGGCCCTCAGGGCAACCGGGTTCTTGGATGAACCCCACGGTCCGGACAGCAAAAAACCCCTTTCGGCAGGGGTATGTGTGCGGGCAGTAAACTAGGCCTTGATCTTCACGAACACACCGGCCGGTACGACCAGGCGATTGAGCGCCTCGACGGTACGGGCAGTGGGCTCGAAAATATCAATGACGCGCTTGTGGGTCCGCATCTCGAACTGCTCGCGGGATTTCTTGTCGATATGCGGGCTCCGCAGCACGGTGTAGCGCTCGATCCGGGTCGGCACGGGAATCGGGCCGCACACGCGGGCGTTGGTCCGCTTGGCGTGATCGACGATTTCCTTCGCCGACGCATCCAGCGCCCGGTGGTCGTACGCTTCCATCCGAATTCGAATCCGATCGCCAGTCATCGTCAGTCGTTACCTCTCACGCCGCTGCCGGGGGACAATATCTCCCTCACCCCAGCGGGACGGGGAACAGTAGTCAAATTTCTACGTCTGTCAAGCTTGACAGTTCTGTTTCAACCTCGAGGTTCAGAATCAACAGCCAGGAGGCTCAGAGAGACGTTATCGGCTCGTCCTGTTTGCGACAATCACCCGTAATTGCCACCCAACCATCACCTTGAGCATAATTGTGCGCAATGGCGAAGCGAGGCAGGCAACTCACCAAGACCAAGAATCGCACTACCGTCACAGGAGCGGCCACACCGCAGACCGAGAAAACCTCCGAATCCAGCGGCGAAATCCAATCCCAACCCGGTCAGCCGGCCCTGCTATTCGAAGTCGCCTGGGAAGTCTGCTGGCAGCTCGGCGGAATCTACACCGTCCTTCGCACCAAGGTCCCGGCGATGCTCGAACGCTGGGGGGATCGCTATTGCCTGGTCGGCCCCTACAACCCCAACACCGCGCCGCTCGAATTCGAAGAGCAGCCGACCTACGGCGCACTTCGGGAAACGATCCAGCGCCTTCGTGACGGCGGGATGAACTGCTACTTCGGCCGCTGGCTCATTCCCGGCCGGCCCCGCGTCATCCTGCTGGACTACCGCAGCCGCTACAACAACCTCGACGCCGACAAATTCATCCTCTGGAACGACCACCACATCTCAACATATGCATCCGACGGCGAAGTCAACGAAGTGATCGCCTTCGGCTTCGCGGTAACCGAGTTCTTCCGCGTATTTACTGAAATCGTGACCGATCGCCCGATCCTCGCCCATTTCCACGAGTGGATGGGCGGCGTGGCGGTCCCCCGCATCGCCCACCTGCGCATTCCCGTCGGCACCATTTTCACAACTCACGCGACCCTGCTGGGCCGCTACATCGCCAGCGACAACCCCTATTTCTACGACCATCTGCCCTTCATCGACCCGGACGCCGAGGCCAAAAAGTACAACATCTACCCGCGCTTCCAGATCGAAAAGGCGGCGACCCACGCAGCGACCGTCTTTACCACCGTCAGCGAAGTGACGGCCGCCGAGGCCGAGAAGCTCCTGGGCCGCGCGCCCGAAGCAATTCTGCCCAACGGTCTGAACATTCAGCGCTTCGCCGCCCCACACGAGTTCCAGTACCTGCACCAGCGCTACAAGGAGAAGATCAACGAATTCGTGATGGGGCACTTCTTCCCCAGCTATACGTTCGACCTGGATAACACGCTCTACTTCGTCACCAGCGGCCGCTACGAATACCGCAATAAGGGGATGGATCTTTACGTCGAGGCGATGTGGCGATTGAACCAGCGCCTCAAGGAGATCAGCAACCCCCCGACGATCGTGGCTTTCATCATCACCAAGGCTTCGGTGAGGAACATTAACGTCGGCGTGCTTCAGAACCAGTCGATGTTCGAGGACCTGCGCAACACCTGTGCGGAATTGCAGGAACAGATGGGCGGCCAACTGTTCCGCGCTGCCGCGGCGGGCCGGCTGCCGACTTATAACGAACTGCTCCCCGAAGACTCGCAGGTGCGGATGAAGCGGGCGCTGCACGCCTGGCGGACCCACCGCCAGCCGCTCATCGTCACCCACGATCTGTGGGACGACGCCAACGATCCGATCCTCAAGCACCTGCGGCACCGCGGCCTGTTCAACGCCGCCGACGATCCGGTGAAAGTCGTCTTTCACCCCGAGTTCGTCACCGCCACCGGCCACCTGATCAACCTGGACTACGAGCACTTCGTCCGCGGCTGCCACATGGGCATCTTCCCCAGTTATTACGAGCCCTGGGGTTATACGCCCATGGAATGCGTCGCGCTGGGATTGCCCGCCGTAACGACCGATCTGAGCGGCTTTGGCGCCTATGTCGAGCGCCACGTGCCCGGCCAGCACAAACGGGGCATCCCGGGGATTCTCGTGCTCAACCGACGTAGCGCCAGCTTCGACCAGGCGGTCGATCAACTGGTCAACCATCTGTTCCGTTTCGTGCAGCTTCAGCGCCGCGAGCGGATCGAGATGCGAAACCGCGTGGAACGCATGGGCGAGCTGTTCGACTGGTCCAACCTCGTCCGCCACTACGACGAAGCCCACAACCTCGCGCTGGAGCGGATCGGCGCTGCCAAGCAAGGCTCGCTGGAAGTGCGCGTGGTCTGAAACCGCAGGTGGCTCGATGTCCCATGTCCCATGTCCCATGTCCCATGTCCCCCCCGCCGGAGGGGACATTATGGGACATTATGGGACATTTGATAAATGATTGCCCGCACCGAACGGTCCCAGGTGGCGGATCCCCATAACCAGCCAAAAAACACGCCAAAACACGCCAAACGGGGCACTCCAAAATGGCATGGCCTCATCCCGCTCGACGGCAAACATTCCGAAACGCCTTGAATTCCACTCGTTTGCATTGACAAGTGACTACACATGTAGTACCTTTTGCGACTACGCTTGTAGTCATGGTGTCATCAGAAGGAAGGACATGCCCGCGATCCCGCAGATTTCCGACGCCGAATGGGAGGTCATGAAAGCCGTGTGGGACTGGGGGCCGCTCACCGCCGGGCAGGTCGTCGATCGACTTGCCGGCGAGCGACAGTGGAAGCCGCGGACGGTCAAGACCCTCCTCAACCGCCTGGTCCGCAAGGGCGCCGTGGCGATGGAAACCGACGGGCGCCGCTACGTCTATCGCGCCAAAGTGCCGCGCGACGCGGTCATCAAGCGTGAGACACGCTCGTTCCTGTCGCGGGTTTTTGACGGCGCTGCGGCGCCGGCCATCGTCCACTTCATCGAGCAGGGCCGCCTCACCCCCGACGAAATCCGCCAGCTCCGCGAAACCCTCGACCGGGAGAGCAGGTCATGAACGCCGTCGCGCTGGGCAACTCGGTGGTCTCCTGGGTCCTGTGGAACTCCGCGGGCGGAGCCGTCGTCGTCCTGCTTGTCCTGGTCAGCCAGTTCCTCCTTAAAGACCGAATCTCGGCGCGCTGGCGGTACAACCTCTGGATTCTGGTTCTTGTCCGGCTCGTGCTTCCGACGCTGCCGGCCGTTCGCATGCACGTGCCGCAGTGGGCGAATCTTCAGCCGCCTTCGGCAAGGGTATTGCCATCGCGGCCGGAACTACCGCCAGCGATCATGCCCCAGCCCGCGGAGGCAAAGACAGTAACAACGATCGTCGTGCCGGCGGATCTCCACGTTGTTGACGTTTCCTACGGTTCCGCTGCGATCACCCCGAACGCATCGGAAGCGGCGCGAGTATCGGAAGCGCCCGTCGCGACGGTTCGAACCACAAGCGCGTCCGCATCGCCGGCGACTCCCGCAGCGGCAATCAAGACCACGGCGCGACGAAGTTTCGACTGGAAGACGGCATTCCTCAGCGTATGGCTAACGGGTCTTACGGTCATGCTGTTGCGCTTGGCGTCGATGAGCGTGCGGCTGGCGATCGCAACGCGCAGGTGCCAACCCATCCGAGACCCGGCGTCGACGGAATTGCTGGCCAGTTGTTGTCAGGCGATGGGAGTGCGGCGGATCCCCGAGTTGCTTATGGCGCCGATGAATTCAGGACCGGCCCTGGTGGGGATGTGGAAACCCAGGTTGCTTCTGCCGCATTGCGTAGTCAACGACTTCCCCGGAGGCGAGATTCGTCTGATTCTGCTCCACGAGCTGGCCCATCTCAAACGCCGGGATGTGGCTGTGAATTATCTGCTTGCAATATTGCAGGCGGTCCATTGGTTCAATCCGCTGGTCTGGCTGGCCTTTTGGCGGATGCGGGAGGAGCGCGAACTGGCCTGCGACGAGGCGGTGTTGCGGCTGACGCCGGTCCGGGAACGTCGCGCCTACGGCGGAACAATATTGAAACTTATCGAGGTGCTCTGTGGCGGCGGTGCGCCCGCCGGGGCGCTGGGGGTCATCCAGCACAACACGCTTATGCACAGGAGAATCACCATGATTGCACATTTCAATGGAACTCGACGCAACGGGTCCGCAACCGGTGTGATGCTGTCGCTGCTTCTGATCGGTGCGGCGGCGGTGAGCGCCGTTCGCGCGCAGCAGGCGCCCCCGGCGCCGTCGCTGGCCCCGGTCCCGACCGAGCCGAAGGACAGGAACCCGGCGGTCGACCAGGCCAGACAAGCCGTCGAGGCGGCCGGCACCACGCCCCAGCAGCCTGCGCTGGTCGAGCCGCCGACCGTCGAGTTGGGGCCAGCCACGCCGAACCCGCTGGCAAATCCCGCTGCGCCGCCGCTTGCCGGTGCACCGCCGGGGATCGCGCCCGCGCCGAATCAACCGTTGGCGGGAATGCCGCAGAATCCCCACGGGGCGACCGATCCGATTGCAGCGCAGCCGCCTGACGGCGCGATTCTTACCGTGGAGGACGCCGCCGCCAATCAGGCCAACGCCAAGACCACGGAAAAGCTCAAGCGCCCGCAGGCTGCACAATTCAATGGTCTGCCGTTCCGCGACGTGCTGACGAACCTGGCCGATGCGAGCGGCATCGACATTGTCGTCGACGAGAAGGCGCTGGCCGACGTCGGAGTCGATTCGTCCGCCGCCGCGGTGACGATGAACATCCGCGAGCCGCGGCCGCTCGAGCAAGTGCTCGAGCTGGCGATGCGTCTTGCCAGCCGCGATCTTGACTACTCGCTGGTGAACGGCGTCGTATTCGTCTCGACCCGCGCCGAACTCGCCCGGCACGTCATCACCCGCGCCTACGGCGTCGGCAACGGCGGCGACCGCGACGAACTGATCAACCTAATTCTCAATACGCTCGGCCGCAATCAGGGCATGCGTCTGGCGTATCTTGGCGACAAGCTCATTGTCACGGCCCCCGAGCCGAGCCAGCGCGAACTGGGGAAACTGCTGACAATGGTCGCTGACCAGGGTTCCAGCGCGAACCACATCGGCCGGCAGCCGCAGGGCCAAACCTCTGCGACCCCCTCGTCGGATCGGGTGGCGGCAGTGATGAACGACTTGGTGCCGCGGATGCAGCAACTCGCGAACGAGGCGATTGCCACATCCGCCAAATTTGGCCCGCGTAGCCCCCAGATGCAGATCATTGCGGGACGGCTCGATTTGATTGGCCAAGAACTCGCCATGATGGGGGAGCAAATGTCCAAGGAAGGTCGTGACGCCGACGTCGCCAAACTGAAGGCAGCGATGGACCAGATCAAGGCCACGCTCGCGCCGCTGCACAGTGAGCCAGAGCCAACTGCGCCGTCGGTGGCCAAGTAACCCAAAGCGAGCGGTTTTTGCCACAGTGAGCCCGGGCTTTTCGTGCCACGGCTTTCTAAGCCGTGGACGAGGGGGAAGAAAGACACAAAACGGCATTGGTGTGGGAAAACCAGGCTTCATAGCGCGAACAACCTCCAGTTTCCGCGTTGAACGACTTCGGCAAGGAAAGTTGGTTTTTCCACACCAAGGCCGGCGTGAGTTCAACGACCCGCTCGTCCACGGGTTGGAACCGGTTGGAAACCCGTGCCACAAGCCGGCTGGAGAAGGTCAAAACTTCAGCCGGCTTTCAAATGCGCTGAAAGAACCCCTCGCGCAGCGGTAATTCTTCCAAGACAACGCCCGTTGCCATACACTCGACCATCGAAAGTATGGCGAAGCTGACCTTTGACATCGATTCGATCATTTCCGGTAAATCGCGGCTCACAGAGGCGCAGGCGATGGAGCTGTACCACAGCGCCTCGCTGCACGATCTGGGTGAGTGGGCATGCGCGGCCGCCAATCGACTCCACCCCGAGGACTATCGCACCTACGTCATTGACCGCAACATCAACTACACCAACGTCTGCACGGCCAAGTGCACGTTCTGCGCTTTTCGCCGGGATCACGAAGACGCCGACAGCTATACCCTGAGCTTCGAGCAGATCGGACAAAAGATTTCCGAGTTGGTCGCGATCAACGGCACGCAGATCCTGATGCAGGGCGGGATGAACGACAAGCTGCCGATCGAGTGGTATGAGGACCTGCTGCGGTACATCAAGACGAATTTCCCGACGGTGCACATCCACGCGTTTTCACCGCCGGAGTTTGTGGAGTTCGAGCGATTTTTCGGCCTGGACGTGCGCGAGATCATACGCCGGTTCCACGCGGCGGGACTCGACACGATCCCTGGCGGCGGGGGCGAGATTTTCGCCCCGCGCGTCCGCCGACGCATCGGAATCGGCAAATGCACCGGCGACGACTGGCTCCGCGTCATGCGCGTCGCCCACGAGGAGGGCCTGAGCACCTCCTGCACCATGCTCATCGGCCACATCGAATTCGTCCGCGAGCGCATCGAGCACATGGCGGCGCTGCGGGACATGCAGGACTACTCGCGGGGATTGCCGATTGCCGATTGCCGATTGCCGAATGGGGAAAGCCGGCAAGAGGTCATCGACCGAGTGATGTCGCGCTGGCCCGGCGTCTTCGAGCACTCGCCCGCGGATTTGAATTCAATCGGCAATCGGCAATCGGCAATCGGCAATTACACGGCTTTCATCCACTGGCCCTTCCAGCGTGAAAACACGCCGCTCGGGCGGGCCAAAGAATGGGATCCCGACATTTACGGTCCGTTCGACGATTCGACCAACGACGACATCCTCCGCGGCCGCGTGGTACGCATGGCGGGCGCGGACGAATATTTGCGGATGCTGGCCATCGCCCGGCTCTACTTCGACAACATTCCCTCGCTCCAGAGCAGTTGGGTGACCATGGGTCCGAAGATCGGGCAGATGGCAATGTTCTTTGGCGCCAATGACATGGGCAGCGTGATGATGGAGGAAAACGTCGTCAGCGCCGCCGGCACGACGTACAGGCTGAGCGAGCGAGAGATCTGCCGTCTTATCCGCGACTCCGGCTGGGTTCCGGCGCAGCGGGATCAATACTACAACGTGCTGCGTCGCCACGACGGGCCGGACTCTCCCGACCTTCGTCCGCTTGAGGATCCGCCGGTGCGAAACGTCCGCAAGATCGACAAACAATTCATCGGCGCCGCCCCCGGACTCGACGATGGCCAGGACCAGAGCGTCAAAGTGCAACTGCCGATCCTCGGCGAAACGCCGGTGCGTTCGCTGGGTGGATAGTGCCGGATGTCTAAACTGAATGTGCGCTGATCGTGACACGGCTTCTTAAGCCGTGCTGACGACGTCCGAACTAAAGCACCCGCGAAATCTGCGGTTTTCTTCGATTCGCGCCGCTCGCACGGGTTGAAAACCCGTGTCACGTTGAACCGACATCGGCGCGTAATTTTGCACCTGCATTTAGTCTCCAGTGACAAATTACAACTGACCACGGACAACTGACCACTGACGAGTTTGCATCTTTCCGGCAGTCGCAATACGCTGCGCTTTCGGTGCGGAACTATTACGACGAGTCGGACGTTCGGCGGATGGTCGACCACCTGGTCGATCGAATCGCCGCGGCGTTTGGGCCCGATCGGCCGTTCAACATTGTCGGCATCCGCACCCGCGGCGAGGTCCTGGCCAAGCGCCTGACCGAGCTGCTCAAATCCCGCGGCTACGGCCAAATCGGGCGGGGCGTGCTCGATATCACCCTCTATCGCGACGATCTCTCCGAAATCGGTCCGCGGCCGCTGGTTCGCCCGACGCACCTGGATATTTCCATCGACGACGAGCCGCTGCTGCTGGTGGATGATGTGCTGTTCACGGGCCGGTCGGTGCGCAGCGCGCTGGATCTTCTGGCGGACTTCGGCCGGCCAAGCGTGATCCGGCTGGCCGTGCTGGTGGATCGCGGCGGACGCGAGCTGCCCATCCAGCCCGATTTTGTGGGCCTGACGCTCAGCGACATTCCGCCCGATCATCGCGTGAACGTCAGGCTCCAAGAGACTGACGGCAAGGACGAAATTTCCGTGGAGCCGCGAGCATGAACGCAGCTGGCGCCGAACCGACCTCCATCCCGCGCTGGACGCGGAAACATTTGCTTGCTCTGGAGGATCTTTCCGCGGACGAGATTCGTTTCGTTCTCGACACCGCCAACTCGTTCAAGGAGGTTTCCACCCGCAGCGTCAAGAAAGTCCCTGCCCTCCGCGGCCGCGTTGTCGTGAACGCGTTTTTCGAGGACAGCACGCGGACGCGCACGAGCTTTTCGCTGGCGGCCTCGCGGCTGTCGGCCGACGTGATCGATTTTTCCGAGAAGGGAAGCAGCGTCAGCAAGGGCGAAACGCTGATCGACACCGCGCGAAACATCGAGGCGATGGGCGTGGACATCATCGTCGTCCGTCACCGCGCCGCCGGTGCCGCTGAGGTCCTTTCGCGGACGGTCCAGTGCAGCATCGTCAACGCCGGGGACGGGGCCCACGAGCACCCGACGCAGGGCCTGCTCGATCTGTACACGATCCGGGAGCGGTTCGGGCGGATCGAGGGGTTGCGCGTCGCGATCGTCGGCGACATCGTCAACAGCCGCGTCGCGCGGTCCAATTTGTGGGGCCTGACCAAGCTCGGCGCCGAGGTGATCCTGGTCGGCCCCCCGACGCTGGTGCCGCGCGCGTTCGAGAAGCTCGGGGCCAAGGTCGTTCACGACTTCGACGCCGTGATCGGCCAGGTCGACGTGGTGAACATGCTCCGCATCCAGTTCGAGCGCATCAAAAGCAGCCAGTTTCCCACGGTGCGCGAGTTCACCCGCTTCTTCGGCCTGACCAGCGACCGGTTCCTCAAGTGCAAGAAAGACGTGTTCGTGATGCATCCCGGCCCCATGAACCGCGGCCTGGAAATCAGCTCGCACATCGCCGACGGCCCGCAGAGCGGGATTTTGACGCAGGTGACAAATGGCCTGGCGGTGAGGATGGCCGTGCTGTATCTGGTTTCGCAGGCGCAGCAGGAATTGAAATGACGAAATCCGAATGACGAAGAGCAGATTGCGGTTCGCGACGCGTTCTTCGCGAAGAACAGGCGGAAATCCCGATGATCGGGTACGACGACCTCAAAGAAAGTAATCCGCCCGCACCTTGAAGTGCTCGGCGAGCTTGCGGATGTTCGCCTTGGACAGGCCTCGCTTTCCCGTCAGATAGAGCGATCCCATCGTGCGATTGCCCAGCAACCGGCCAAGGTCCGACGCGCTCAGTCCCGCTTCCTTGACCAGATATTGGAGGCGATGGAGGGGCGTTCCACGCCTGCGGGGGCGGTCATGCTCACGATCATAATGAAGGATCATCTCCGACAGGATTGCAAGATAGTCATCCTGATCGCGCGTCAGTTTGTGACCGGCCATCGCCATGACAATTTCCATCGTGTTGCCATAGTCCGCCGGATCGTGGATCGGGCGGGGGGGAAACATCGCCACTAATCCGCCGTAGTCAGAAGGGAACTCCGCGAACGCCGGCTTACGGGAGGTCTTTCGCATTAGAGCACTTTTTTCCATTTACTTTTGTCGTATTCCGCGTGTGTCATGAACAGCAGCGCGTAGACGATCTGTGTGTTGTAATGGACCGCTGCAATGAGCCGGTACTTATTGCCGCCTATGTTGAAGACGGCAACCCGCCGGCCACTCTCCACCGTCACTTCATCGGCCGAAGGAATAACGGCCCGCATCTCAACCAGGTTCTTCCATTCCGCATCCTCCACGAGGGTCATCCATTTTTCCAACGCTTCGCCCGCATCCGCATGCCGCGAGGCCCAGCTCTTCACGGTGGCGGGCTTGATGATCCTCACGACTGCATTATGCAGTCGGCGGTTGCGAAAGGCAAGCGAGCCGGGTCGCAAATTGTCCCTTGTGGTCCCGCGGCAAGACGGAACGGGGCGTGAGGAGCAAGAATCGTTGGCCGCCCTCTTTGCACGAGGGCCGGCCTCGCTAAGCTATCGCCCCAGGTTGCATGGCTTCAATTCTGATTCAACACGGTACCGTCCTCGACCCCTCGCGAAACCTCGAGAAGCGCGCCGACGTCCTGATCCGCGACGGCAAAATCGCCGCAATCGGGACGGACCTGGGCCGGGCCGATCGGGTGATCGACGCGAAGGGGATGTACGTCACGCCCGGCCTGATCGACATTCACGTTCACTTCCGCGAGCCGGGCGACGAAGAGGAAGAGACGATCGCGTCGGGTTCGGCGGCGGCGGTGGCGGGCGGGTTCACCACCGTCTGCTGCATGCCCAACACCAAGCCGCCGCTCGACAACGAGGGGCAGATCGAATTCATCCTGCGGGAAGGGCAGCGCGTGGGGCTGGCCAACGTCTGGCCGATCGGCGCGATTACCAAGGGACGCGAGGGCAAGGAGCTGGCCGAGATCGGGTCGATGGTCCAGCGCGGCGCGGTCGCGTTCAGCGACGACGGAGTTGGCGTGGCGGATGCGTCGGTTATGCGCAAGGCCCTTCAGTACGCGCAGATGTTCGACGCCGTCCTGATGCAGCATTGCGAGGAGCCGACGCTGAGCGGCGGCGCGATGCACGCCGGTCTGATGTCCACGGCATTGGGGCTGCCCGGCATCCCCTCCGAGGCGGAGCAACTCATGATCTCGCGGGATTTGCTGCTCAACCGGACGATCGGCTGCCGCTATCACGTGCAGCACGTGAGCACGGCGGGGAGCGTCGAGCTGATCCGCCGGGCCAAGCGCGACGGCCTGAATGTCACCGCGGAAGTCACGCCCCATCACCTGTTGCTGACGGATGAGAGCTGCCGCGGATACGACACGAATTTCAAAATGAACCCGCCGCTGCGGACGGCGGCCGACGTCCAGGCGTGCATCCAAGGGATCAAGGACGGCACCATCGACTGCCTCGCCACCGATCACGCGCCGCATCTTGCCGAGGAGAAGGAGTTGGAGTTCGTCGATGCGCCGTTCGGCATCATCGGCCTGGAGTGCGCCCTGCCGCTGTACGTCAGGGCGCTGATCGAGCCGGGACACGTGTCGTGGCTCAAACTGATCGAGCTGATGACCTCCAGGCCCGCCGCGATCGTCAAATCCGACAAGGGGACTTTGCGCGAAGGGGGGGACGCGGACGTCACGATCATCGATCCGAACCGCACATGGACGATCGATGTCCATCGCTTTGCCGGGAAGAGCCAGAACTGTCCGTTCGACGGCTGGGGCGCCCGAGGCCGGGCGGTGGCGACGATCGTCGCCGGTGACATGAAATGGACGCTTGCCGGACCCGCGGGAGAAGAAGACAAGGAGACAAGCAGACAAGGAGACAAGGAGACAACGCAGGCCACCTGATTTCCTTTTTTTCTCCTTGTCTCCTTGTCTCCCGGTCTCCTTGTCTGTTTCATTGCGGCATCGGATACCAGTTCTTGAGCCGCTCAAAAACTTTGGTTCCCACCCATTTATCGCGCCAATAGGTCATGTCGCGGAGGAAGCCGGGCTGTAGCTCGAGGACGGGCGCCCCGCAGGTGACGCCGCCCTCGTGGATCACTTCGACTTCGGCGCAGTACCAGACTTCCCACCCGCGCAGGCGGGCGGTGTAGCACCAGTCGCTGTCCGAGCCGATCAGGAACATGTTCTGGTCCATCAGGCCGAACTCGGTAACGGCCTCGAGCCTCGCGGCCATGATCGCGCCGTTGACCCAGGGCATGGGCAGCGAGACGGCGCAATCGCCCTGGCTTTTGCGGCCGCGGATGTGCGCGCCGTAAGGGTACGCCGCCCCGCACCCGCCGTGCTGGACGATGTCCGCGTCCTTGTCGTCGAATTGCTTCACCCCGGCGATGGCGCAGCGCGGATGGGAGCGCATGAATGCGGTCAGTTTCTCGATACCATCGGGACGGAGATAGACATCCTGGTTGAGGACCAGGGCAAATTCATCGCCGCTCTTGAGAGCCCGCTTGAGCCCAACGTTGACCGCGGCGGTGAAGCCGATGTTCTGCGCGCTGTTGTCGTGGACGTAAACTTGCACCGGCGCAGTCTGCGCGCGCAGGGCCGCCAGGCATTTCTCCAGCCTCTGCGGCGCCTTGTAGGCGGGTATGACGACATACATGCCGCAAAAATAGCCGGACTTGCCAACTCGGTCCAATCGTGGCGGCAATAGTCGGCGCTTCGACATTGCCAGGCACGCGCTGCTGCTACAATGATGGAAACGGGGGTTTCCCGTATCATGCGAAAAACCGCTTTCACACTCGTCGAGTTGATGGTGGTGATCGGGATCATCGCCTTGCTGGCGACGATCCTGCTCCCGATGGCCAATCGCGCCCGCGTCGCGGCCATGCGCGTGACCATGCAGTCCGATCTCCAGGCAATCGCGAATGCCATCGATGCCTACAGGCATGATTTCGGCGATATCCCGCGACCGGACGGCACCGTAGCCGGTCCATTTCAAGGCTCGTGCATCCTCGTGTGGTCGCTGATCGCCCCCGGCGCGGCCAACGCCGTATCGCCCCGAACAACCCGGTCCGGCGGGGCCATCACCTTCGACGGCGCCGACGGCCCGGGCTTTCGGGTGCGCGGCACCACCGGGCAGGTCTTCGGCCCGTACCTGAATCTCGATCACTTCCGCATCGGCGTACTCGGCAATGGCACCACTCCGATCCAAGTCGCCCCACCACCCAACGGTGTCTTCGACGACAGCGCCACTTTCCTGGGAGACAGCTACGGGAATGCCATCCTCTATTGGCCGCGAAAGGTGAAAGTCACGATCACCGACCTGGCTCATTATTTCGCCCCGCTGAACAAGACCGATCCCCCGGCTTACGTCGCCGATGACAACAATCCGGGAATCGCCCTGGGCCAGTCATCGATGAACGCCGGCGCAATCGCCAGCTTTCAACTGCGTCTTCCCGGCGTCGTCGCCTCCGGCAGCCAACCGACCCTTCCCGATCCGGGGCAGGCGCTCCAGCAACCTTACATCCTCTGGGCCGCCGGCCCCGACGGCCGCTTCTGCACGGACGACGACGTCACCAATCTCGGCAACTGAGAAAAGCAGTCACTTCCTGGCGGCTTTTTGTTTGGTCTGGCGAGCTTTGATAAATATCTCCGCCGATGGACAGAACTGGCGGATGGGGCATTGCTCGCACTGCGGGTTTCGCGCCTGGCAGATCGCGCGGCCGTGAAAAATCAGCAGGTGGGAGAACAACGTCCAGTCTTCCTGCGGCACGACCTGCATGAGGTCCTGTTCGATTTTCACGGCGTCTTCGTGCTTGGTGAGACCCAGCCGCCAGCTCAGCCGCGTGACGTGGGTGTCGACGACGATGCCGACGTTTTTGCCGAAGGCATTTCCCAGGACGACGTTGGCGGTTTTGCGGCCGACGCCGGCCAGGCTGGTCAGAGCTTCCATCGTGTCGGGGACTTTGCCGCCGAAACGCTCAACCAGCGCCTGGGCCATGGCCCGGAGGGACTTGGCCTTGTTGCGGTAGAAGCCGGTCGAGTGGATGTCGCGCTCCAGCTCTTCCTGAGAGACGTTCGCATAGTCTTCGGCCTTGCGATACTTCTTGAACAGGTCTTTGGTGACGATATTCACCCGTTCGTCGGTGCTCTGGGCCGAGAGGATCGTCGCGACAAGCAGCTCCAGCGGCGTGCGATGATCGAGGCTGCACTTTGCCGCCGGATACGTGCGCTTCAGGATCGGCAGGATCGCCGCGACCCGCTGCCGGCGAAGTTCAATCGTCCTGGAGGTGGCTTTGGCCATGTCAGATTGCTCGTATGCTCAAGGCGCAACGAACACCCGCGCCGGCGAAATGTTAAAACTGAAGGCGATCATTCCCAACAGCAAAGCTAAAACGATCTTGAGCAAAAGCTCGCTCTCGCGCTGATACCTGTCAAACTGTTCGCGCGCGGGATTGGCGACGTCGGGTTCATCGGCGTGGTCGATGTACTGCTGGCGGTGGCGGTCGATCTGCGGCCAGACAAACAGCCAGTCATAGACCACCAGCATCAGGGCAATCAGGAACATCAACGTCCGCGGGATTGCGGCGCTCCAGTCCTGCCAGTGTTTGCCGAGTTGGACCGCTGTCGTCACTGCAATCACCACCGCGCAGATCAATTCCACCCGCGTCAGCGCCTTGAGAAGGTTGGCCACGATGGTTCCCGCCAGCAATGTGCTGTGCTGGCCCTCGAGATTCACGCTCAATACCGTCGGAATCAGCGGATTTGCTTCGCGGACGGTGCGAAAAATGATCGGCGCCGCGATCGCGACGAACAACACGCTGCCAAACCAGGTGGAAAGCGCCAGCCAGTAGAAGATCTGAACGAACTCAAACAGTGCCGGCATCGGCGGGATTATAGAGGTGCAGCCGTCCGAGCAAAGACCACAGCTGCGGATTCAACGCGCGGCGCACAACAGGGCCCAGAGATCGGCGGCGCTGGTCGTCACGTAAACGGTGGCCGCGCCGTCCGCCTTATAGTCGACCTGATAAGGATGGGCGCGATTGACGGCGCGGAGGACGGCTTTTTCGATACCGGGATCCTGGCGGGACGCCTGGCCGATCGTCGTTGACGCCGTCAAAGGCAGCAGTTCAATCTGATGGCGAAGGCCCTGCAACGCCACCGCTTCAGCGGCGCGGGCGGTCTGTAGCTTTGACCCGTTTGCCGCCGAACTACCTTCCGCGGTGAGTGGCTTGAGCGACCAGGCCGGCGGCTCGGAAGGCAATTCCGCCGCCAGGCGCGCCGCTTGATTGGCAGGCTGCACGACTCCGGTGCCAACCGCCGGCGACATCCGCGCCTCGACCTGTTTCTCGAGCCAATCCCACCCTTGCTTTGTCGCCGGAGGCGGCGCCTGCGTCTGTCGCGAAAGCGCCGGCTCCAGCGAATGCCACAACTCCTCACTCGATACGGCAAGGACGAGTCGAATGGAAAGATCGTCCCGGAATTGCACCGATGCGATCGGCCGGGCATAGAGCCAGTTGGATAAGGCTTGTCCAACTTCGGGATTGGATAGCGCATCGCCGAGCGTCTTGTCGCCCATTTCGATCGGCCGCAGCGAATCGATGACCCGGGCAATGGCATTCTCGCGAGCCATTGCCAGGGCCCGGCGGCGATCTGCATCATTGACCGCCGCCCACGCTGCGTCATCCGGCGGCGGCTGAAGACGCGTCACATCCGTGCTGGCCGTCCCCGTTCCCGTCGCCGAAAAAGTCCGATCCCGCCACTGCGCCAGGTTCCGACGAATCGTATCCGCGGGGAGCGGGGACTTGGATGGGTTCTTCGCAACCGCCAGATTCAGCGCATCGGCGAGCGCGGCGCCTTCGATCAAAAGCCGAACCTGCACCGTCTCGTTGTCCAACCAGCGGGTGCCCCCGATCTGCTGGGCGGTGCCAAGCGCCTTTTCAAGTTCGGTCCAGCCTCCGGTGCGATCGAGCAGTTGGCGAACCGTAAGCGCCGGCGCAACGCGTGCGGTCAGGACCTGCTGCCGGAGGGCCTCACGGGCGTCGGTGCTCGCCGCGAGGGTCTGGACATTAACCGGCGCCTCCTGGGCCGCCACGGCACTGGCCAGTAAGCCCAGAAGGATCATCGCGCAAACACTTCGCATCCGATAGTTCAGACAGGGTTTAGGCCGCTTCGTTAGGCCACCAAACCGCCGGACCTGCATTGATTTGTGATCGTCCAATTCTTACGATCCGCCTCAGCGGTCCCTTTGAAAGGTCACAAGTTTAGGAGTCTTAATGTCCCTCCGCCGTAAGACGCGCAAGGTAATCGTTGGTGACAAGGAACACGGGTTTGTGGGGATCGGCGGTGACGCGCCAGTCGCGCTGCAAACCATGACCAGCACCTACACTTACGACATTGACACGACAGTAAGGCAGATCCACGCGCTCCACAAGGCCGGCGCAGACCTGGTGCGCGTCGCGGTTCCGGACAAGGAAGATACCGCCGCCCTGAAAGAAATTCTGAACCAGGTGCGGGTGCCGCTGATTGCCGACGTCCATTTCCACTTCGAGCGGGCCCTGGAGGCGATCGAAGCCGGCATTCACAAAATCCGATTAAACCCCGGAAATATCAAGGACCGTCCAAAGGTCGAGAAAGTCATCGCCGCCTGTAAGGAACGCGGAATTCCGATCCGTGTCGGCGCCAATGAGGGCGGCATTGTCGAACGCCAGAACAAGGGCCAACGGGCCGAGGAGAAGGCGGCGCTGGAGAAGGATTACCAGGGCCACATGGTCTCGATCATGGTCGAGAAGCTGGAGGAGTATCTGCGAATTTTCGCCGACAACGATTTTTATGACGTTGTCCTGTCAGCCAAGAGCGTCGATCCAGAGATCGTGTTGCGGGCGTACGGCGAGATCAGCCAGAGGTTTGATTTTCCGCTGCACCTGGGAGTGACCCATGCCGGGCCGCCCGAAACGGGACGAATCCGCTCGGTCGTGGCGCTGGGAGCGCTGCTGGCACAAGGGATCGGCGACACGATCCGAATCAGCTATGCCGCCGATCCGGTTTATGAGGTTGAGGACGGAAAGGAACTGCTTCAGGTCCTGGGCCTGCGGTTGCGATCGGAACCGGAACTGATTGCCTGCCCGACGTGCGGGCGGATCGAGATCGACCTCATCGCAATGATGACTGAAGTTCGCCGCCGCCTGGCCGAGATCCCGGTTCCTGTGAAGGTGGCGGTGATGGGCTGCGTGGTGAACGGCCCGGGCGAGGCCGAAGGCAGCGACGTCGCCGTCTTCGCGGGCAAACATCGCGGCGTTATCTACGTCCAGGGCGAGCAGGTCGCCACCGTCACCGAAGACCAGATCCTCGACCGCCTGTTCGAGGAAGTGCGCATCTTCGCTGCCAAAGTCCAACGCGGCGAGGCAACGCTGAAAAACCAGAAAGTCGACATCAAGCCCCCGGACCCGATCGGCGAACTGGGCAGCGGCTGGGAAAAGATCCGCCAGGAAAAGGGGACGGCGCTGCCGGTGTTGCGGTGAGGCCGTCTAACATTGCGTAGAATGGATGCATGACGACGACGCTTCGACCATCTCCGCCGAGCAAGCGAAGCCCGCGTTCCCCTGAGCAGCCTCCTCCGCACATCGTTCTGGAGAACGTTTCGTGGGAAACCTACGAATCGCTCCTGGCCGACTTGGAGCATTCGCACGTCTTCCTCACGTACGACAATGGGACACTGGAACTCATGTCACCTCTGCCAGAACACGAATGGGAAGGCAAGCTGTTGGCGCGGATGCTCGAAGTTTACACGTTGCTGCGAAAGATACACATCGCGAGCTTTGGACGAGCCACATGGCGGAGCCGGCCGCTGGCCAAGGGATTGGAAGCCGACGAGTGTTACTACGTTCGCAATGAACCTCTCGTGCGCGGACGGGGCAAGATTCGCTTGCCGAAGGATCCGCCTCCCGACCTGGCGATCGAAGTGGATGTGACGCATCACACGATCGACAAGCGGAAGATCTACGCGAGCCTCAAGGTAGGCGAGCTCTGGAATTGGGAAGATGAGCGTCTGCGAGTCTTCAAATTGGGACCGCGCGGCGAGTATCGCCAGGTAAGCGTCAGCCCGAATCTTCCTGACCTGCCGCTATCCGAGGTTGAACGATTCATGCGCATGCGGCACGGAATGAGTGAAACCGATCTTCTCGGGCTCTTCTCGGAGTGGGTCCAGGAGCAGCACCGCCCCGGATGAAATTGCGGTAACTGCGCCGAGAGTTTCCGATGCCCGAGACAGCAAAAACATTCCGTGTCGGCATCGTCGGCGTCAGCGGGTACGGCGGCGGCGAGACGCTGCGCCTCTGCGCGACCCACCCTTTCTTCAACCTCGTCTACGTCGGCGGCGAAGGCAGCGCGGGCCAGCGGCTGAAGGAGCGGTTTCCCGGAATCGGAAAGTCTGGGAACCTGAGCATCGAGAAATGGGACCCACAGGCGCTGCCGGAGATGGACCTGCTCTTCGCGTCGCTTCCCTCGGGCGAATCGCGCGAGGCGCTGGCGAAGGTGCCGGCCACAACCCGCGTTGTCGATATCGGCGGCGATCACCGCTTTGCCGATGCCTGGATTTACGGTCTGGCCGATGTGTGGCCACAGCAGATTCAAGGGGCGACACGTGTGGCCAATCCGGGCTGTTATCCATCTGCCGCGATTGTGGCCCTGGCGCCGCTGCTGGCCGAGAAGCTGATCGAGCCGACGGGCATCATCATCGATGCCAAGTCGGGCGTCAGCGGCGCCGGCCGCGGCGGTGGGACCACCTTCGGCTTTGCCGAAGTCAACGAAGACGTGTCCGCCTACGGTCTTATCAGGCACGCCCACGTCCCGGAGATGGTGAAGGCACTCTCGAAGATCGGCGGCACATCGGCGTCGCTGACCTTCACCCCTCACCTGATCCCGATGACCCGCGGGATTCTCGCGACCTGCTACGCCCGCGGAAGTGCAACCACGGCCGAGTGTCGCGACGCCGCCAGGCGGTTCTACGAGCACCGGCCATTCGTCCGCGCCGTCGAAAAGCCGCCGCACAGCAAATGGGCGACGGGCTCGAATCTCGTGTTTGTTTCTTACGCGGCGGATCCTGAGCGGAATCTGATCATCGCGCTGGGCGCTGTGGACAACCTGGGCAAAGGAGCGGCGGGCCAAGCCGTGCAGAACGCCAACCTGATGCTCGGGCTCCGGGAGACCGCCGGCCTTGAAGCCGCGCCGCTCTGGCCGTGATCCGCCCGGGGTCACCCCGTGGGTCTTGCAAACCCATGTCACGTTGAACCGACACCGGCGCCGGCTTCGAGATTCCCATCCTTCGTGCTACTTATTCAGATCTTCCAGAAGCCCGTCGATTGCCGCGTTCAGCTTCTGATCGTCTTCGTAGGTGCCGGCTTCGATCTGGCTCTTGACGGACTGCACCTTGTCGGCGCGAACGTTGTTGCTCTTGAGCGTTGCAAGCATATGGCTGGCGCCGGACAATTCCAGGCGATCGCTGGCGCGGGCGGGCGCGTCAGCCGGGATCTGCTTCTGGATCGGGTTGGCGACGATCTTCTGCACCGGCGAGTTGGATCCGATATTGTTCACGTTCATGGGCGCTCCCCATAACAATTGCACACACGCAAGGAGTGGGTCCGGCAACTGAGTCGCGTGTGACCTCCACGTCCGCTATCAGCGCTAGCCTTGCGTCCACACACGCGTCATCGACGCGAAATCAGTCATACCTTAACGCTCGAGCGGCGGCAGAAAAACATTTGTAACTATATTAATGATAAACATTTAATGATGATTTCAGTGACCGCCGCGCAATTTTGACCAAAATTATCGGTCGTTGTCTGCCCAATAATCTTTACCCATATAACTCAAATTACCCATATTACGCAGATGGTACAGGTGTTAGTCGCCTGCCCGGCTTTATTATCAGACACCGGTGTTATCGGACGACCTGCTTGCCCATGAGAATGGCCTCGGCCAGCCGCGTCGTCATCACCTGGTTGCGATAGACCAGCGGCAGCAGGAAACGGAGGTTCTGCTGCGGACCACGCAGGTAATCTCCAAGGGTCGTTCGCCACTTGTAGCGGTAGGGTTGAAGGGCATCCTGAAGGTGGACTTCCTTGAGCGCTTTCTTGATTGCGTCGGCGGCAAAGACGGCAGACCAGCAGTTCGGATAAATGTCCTCGGCAGTTGCCGAGTAAAACCCGCCCGCCGGCCCGATCAGGAGGGTGCGGTTGGCCACGCCCTCGTGCGCCAGCGCGCCGCCCAAGGGAAGATCGATCGAGCGGAATTCATCGGGCCGCAGCTCGAGTTTCCCGCTAAGCACTTCGTGCGCGCGCAGAACGTCCGCCCAATGAGACAGCAGCTCGGTGGAACTGATCCGGGAAATCGTTTCGATCGGCTGCTCGACGGCCAGTTGCATGCATTTTTCCCCGGGCAACAGCCACGCCCAGAAGAGCATGTCGTGCAGATTGAGCGACATCGGGATGACCGGCCGCGCGCCCAGCTCGGCCCATCGCGTCCCGGAAAGCCGCACGAAGGTATAGCGATGGACCACGTCACTGCCCCATCCCTCGGGAAGGCCCAGCAACTTCTGCTGCGGCGTCGCGGGCAGGCCGGCCAGGACCAGCAGTTTCGGCCGGACGGACGCCTTGCCTACCGTTACGTCGACGCCGGTCTCATCGAGACGGTGAATCTCCAGGTGCTTCGGATTCACCATTTCTACTTCCTGCGCCTCGGCTAGCTTGCAGGTCGCGGCCTTCAGGGCTTTGTAAGACGTCGAATACGCCAGCGGCGAACGCGCCCGATATTCACTGGTGACCGGCGGCGCGTCGGCCAGAAAACGCGCGCCGTAAATGCCCGTCAGATCCAGCTTCCGGCGAAGCGGATCGAGCAGTGGATGCAATGAGAAGAATTCGGGGTTCACCAGCACAAGCCGCTCGGGCCAACTCTCCCCGGGCAGCGTCGAATGCAGCACGCCGAGCTTGCTCTTCTGTTTCAACAAGGCTGCGCAAAGGTAGGCGGCGGGATGCTCGCCCAGGACCAGGACGTCAACCTGCGGTTCTGCTTTGGGCATTGGTTGCGGAAATATACCGGGGGCGAACCGCCGACCAAAGCCGCCGTCGTCGCGGCCTAAATGAAGTGCGTCAGTCCGCCCGTCTTTGACGTGGCACGGGTTTTCAACCCGTGGACGAGGGGGAGCAAAGACACAAGACCGCATTGGTGTGGGAACGCCGAGTTTCACAGCGCGAACAACTCCCTGCTTTCGCCGAGAAAGCCTCGGCAAGGCAGGTCGGTTTTCCCACACCAAAACCGGCGCCGGTTGAACGGCTTGATCCGTCCACGGGTTAGAAACCGGTTAAAAACCCGTGCCACCCCAAAGCCGTGCCACAAATGTCGCGATGCCGGCGGCTTGTCTGCGTGTCCGCTTGTTCGTACGCTTGCCTCGATGCCAGACTGGCCCGCGGCTGTCCTGTTTGATTTCGACGGCGTCCTTGTGAACAGCGAGCCACTGCACTTCCGCGCCTTTCGCCAGGCGCTGGCCCCCGAGCATATCGATCTGAGCGAAAAAGAATATTTTCGCGAGTTGATCGGCTTCGACGACAAAGGCGCGTTTCGTCACATTTTCCAATCCCGCAACCTCACCCTCTCGCCCAGGACATTTTTAAATCTGATGGCCGCCAAAAGCCGGGCGATGATGCAATTCATCCACCGCCGCGAGTTCTCGGCACTGCCCGGCGTCGAGCAGTTCGTCCGCGAGCTTTGGCGGAAACGCCCGCTGGCGATTTGCTCCGGTGCGCTGCGCGATGAAATCGAGGCGATGCTCGAAGGCATCAGCCTGCGCGACTGCTTTTCGGTGATTGTCGCCGCCGAGGACGTGACGGTGGGCAAGCCGGATCCACAGGGGTATCTGCTGGCGAACAGGATGCTGGAGGAAAAGATCCACCAGCCGCTGGCGCCGGCGGATTGCCTCGTCGTCGAGGACGCGCCGACCGTCATCCGGTCGGTCCGCCAGGTCGGATTTTCCGTTCTGGGTGTGGCAACGAGCTATTCCATCGATAAGCTGAAGGATGCCAACTGGGCCGTGGGCACGCTCGAGCCGGCCGTCGTCCATCGTGCGGTGCCGCAACTGAGATTGGAATCATGACATTGTCGGCACGGCGCGCACTATGGTTTTGGGCGGGGACGGCATGGGCAATCGTTGCCACCGCGGGCCCCTGTGCGGCGCAGCTGATCTCCAGCGACGATGCGGGCGCGCCGTACGATCCGGCGCCGCAGCGACT
>DATHPP010000235.1:0-11322 GCA_035483795.1 Tepidisphaeraceae bacterium
CGATTGGGCGTGGGCCGACTGGCAACGCGAATGGATGGACAAAACACCCAACAAGTTTGCCTACCGCTGCCTGCCTCTCACGATGGCCAATCAGACGGGAATGTGGGTTTATCAACCCGTGGGCTTCACCGCCGTGTGGAACGGTCATTGGCAGCCCGGAAGCGTGCAGTTCATCTTCGATTCCGAGCCATCGCTCTGGTCGCAATGGATCAACGATCAGTTCGGCGAAGGGATCATCACGTGGAATATTCCGTTCCTCTTTCGCACGCAACCCGCCGGCACGAGGCTGCTGGTGACCGGCCCGACGAATTATTTCAAGCACGGCGTTCAGCCGCTCACCGCCATCGTGGAAAGCGACTGGATCTACATGTCGTTCACCATGAACTGGAAGATCACCTCATCGCGATTGCCGATTCGCTTCGACGTGGGAGAGCCGCTGCTCCAGGTCATCCCGCTGGCGACGAACGTCTTCGCCGACATCGAGCGCGCCAACGTGACTTACATGCACGTCTCTCAGGACCCGCCGGTGCTGGAAGCTTACAAGAAATGGCGCGAGTCCCGGCTGGACATGGTGGAGCAGAAAAAAGCGAGGATCGGCGACCCCCGCGACTGGCAGAAGGATTATTTCGCCGGCCGTGACATCCTCGGCCGTCAGACCATTTCCGGCCACAAAACCAAGATTACGTTCCCACCTGTCGACAATCGCAAACCGTAATCAAACGACGCTCAGAAGTTCCAACCCACGCCGAGGATGAACCGGATATCGTTGGGGCCTTTGCCGGGAGCGGGCCGCGAATCGTATTGGTAGTAGACGCTGAACTCGGTGAAGAAATGTCCGGTGATCGTTGCCCGGATCCCTGCGTCGGTGTCGAAGAAATAGTTGTTGATGTTGTTCAGTCCCGGCAGGTACTCAAAATCGTGGAACCCGCTGACCTTGTCGTTGAACTTGACCTTCAGGTGATAGGCGGCGCGGGCGCTGGCGGCGCTGTCTTCGCCGTCATGGGCATACTGGCGGTAGAGCCAGCCGGCGCCGCCCTCAGTGTTGAAGTTGAAACTCGGCTTCTCGAACCACTGATAGCCAGCGCCTACGCCCGGCGCTAACCGCAGGTTGATACCGGCGATCGTGTCGTGATCGGCACGGATGTTGCCGTAGCCGTAGAACTTTTTTGAGAAGAAATAGTCGTATTCGGCGCTGCCGTACAAGTCGTTGGCGGTCTCGTGCCAACTGCCTCCCGGGACTTTCTGCGTGCCGAAAATATAGCCGCCGTCGAGGATGATGCGGTCCTTGAACGTGCGCCGCTCGGCGTGGCCGAGGGCGTTAAGGCTGTCAGTTTCGGTGTTACCGCGGGCGATCAGGCCGCCGATGGTCACGGTGCCGGTCCATTTCACCGGTGGGCTGAGCTTTTCCAGGTCGCTCAGCGGAACCAGCTGCGCCGCCTCGTTCGCCTGGGCTACGGAAACCTGCCCGTCGGGTCCCTCGGCGATCGTCCCGCGCACCATCTTCCCGTTGTTGAGCATCAGCTCCAGGGGCGACGAACTGGAAAACGTCTTCACGTCCTTCATATCGACGGTTACCTTTCCGGCGACCTTGGTGTCGATCGTCAGCTTCGTACCGTCGAAATCGGTGACGGTGCCGACGAGCCGGTCGCCGTTTTTGAACAACACCTCATCGGCCTGCACCAGTGCGGGCGCGATGATCGCAAAAAACAGGAACAGACCGAGAGTGAGGTGCGGTTGGCGCATACTGTATTCTCCGAAAATCGGGTCATGCGGCGGGCGGGGGTGCGACGGTGGTCGAGGCCGGCAAGTCCGCCGTGCACTGCGAGCACTTGCGGGCCTTGATCGGAATGATCGACAGACAGAACGGGCATTCCTTCGTCGTCGGCTCCGAAGGCTGCGGAGTTCCTCCCACCTTCTTCATCACCGACCCCAGGAGCTTCACGATCACCAGAAATACGGCCGCGGCGACAAGTAAAAAGTTGATCAGCGAGCCGATAAAGTTGCCGATTTTGATGCGCCCGATCGTCCAGGTGATATCGACGGGCTTTTGGTCCGTTTTAGTGTCGGTCTTCCCGGTGCCCGTTCCGCCGCCGGTGGTGCCAGCGGACGTTGCCGCGCTCCCACTAGGCGGCGTTGCTGTTGAGGCCGCGGGCTGTGTTTCAGCCGGCTGAGTGCCTGCGGGCTTCGACGTCACGCCCACCGCCGACGCTGTCTCCTGCGCCACGTGCGCTGCGGTCGATACCGCGGATTGCGCCCCGGTCGTCACGTAGGTGATCGACGGCATGATCACGTCACTCACCAGCGAGTTGATGACCGCCCCGAAGGCAGTCCCGATCACCACCGCCACCGCCAGGTCGATCATGTTCCCTTTGAACGCAAACGCCTTGAATTCCTGCCACAGCTTCGAGAGGCCCATAAAACCTCCTATTGGTATCTTCAGTTAGAGAAGCAATCTGCGCGAAATTGCAAAGGGATTGCAAGAATCTATCGCGTTCGCACCACTTAAATCTCCGGTCTACACAATCTGGACTGTGAAATTCTGAGGGTCGATGTGCTGTGCCGCGAAGGCTGCTAGGGCCTGCTGCGTGCTGGTGATCTTCGTGAGCCGGAAACTGCGGTTATCCGACAGCGCGGTGCCTGTCGCGCTCCGGATGATCGAGTGGGCCGCAAGGCCAAAGGGCGTGCCGTTGTTGTTGGTCTGCACCGTTCCCAGCACAAGCGCGCCTTCGATGGACGCGACGATCACCGAATTCTCAAACGACGACTGCCGCGTGTCGACCTGGAGCGTCACGGTGTCGATCGAGGCGCCAGCGATGAAATCGGTCGGCGAAGTCGGCAGCATCTGGCCCGGGGGCAGCGGTGCGAGGCCGGCGTAAATCGCGCTGTTGGTGAGATTTTTGACCGCCACGTTTTTGATGTTGCCGGCGCTGTGGATCGTGGTGCCGAAGACGCCGCGGTTCACCGAGAGGTTCGTGAGGTCCGCCGTGCCGGCGGCCACCGGCGCGGTCAGCGAAAGCGTTGAATTCAGAAGATGCCCGCCGATCGAAATCGAGTTGACGGACGGTGCCGTCAGCGCGATCACCGCATCGAGTCGCACCTGTATTTGGCTTACGGGGGCAGTCGAGGAAACTGTTTCGGTGTTAATTGATTGGAGTGTCAGCGAGGGCCGCGCGCCCGCGCCGAGCGTGATTGCACCATTGTTGGCCGAGAGCAAATTGATCTGGTTGGCGCCGCCCGGCAGGGTGATGTTGGCGACGCTGGCTCGCGGGGCGTCGATCGTACCGATCGCCCCGTCGCTGATGATCGATCCGAAGGTGATGGTGCGGCTGCCAAAGCCGGTCGAGATTGACAGTGTCGTTGCCAGCGTCGTGCCGCGGGCCGCGATGTCCGACAGCGTCAGTGCCTGGACCATTTGACCCGTGTTGGGCAGTGAAATGGTTGTGCTGGACGCGAAATGCAGCGTCGCCGACCCCGGACCGCTGAGCGAAATCGTCGCCTGCGTGCCCTCGGGTGTGTAAAACGAAGTCGAGTGAGCTTTGCCCGCTCCCAGGGTCCGGTCAAGCCCATTGCCGACCGGCGGGGGGGTGACGGTGCCGGTCGTGTTGAGCAGAACCCGGACCCCGCCGTGCGGCGTGACCACCAGATCGGGTTTGCCGTCCCCATTGAGGTCCGCAGCATTGACGATCTGGGCGAAGTACCCGCCGCCCACGGTGAGCGGGGTCCCAAACGTCCCGTCCCCATTTCCCGGATAGAGCTTCAGCGGGCCCACGAACGAGCCGACCATCAGGTCGGTTTTTCCGTCTCCGGAGAAGTCGGCGGCGACGATGGAGTCGGAGAAATTCGCGGCGCGGAAGAGGGACGGCGCGCGGAACGTTCCGTCGCCGTTCCCGATCAGCGTCGCGACCGTGTTTTGCTTGAACTGCGAGTTGACCACGGCCAGGTCGATCAGCCCGTCGTTGTTGAAATCCCCCGACGTGAGGCCGACGGGATTTCCGCCGGTCGGATAGAAATTGGGCGCGCCAAACGTTCCGGGGTCGTTCGTGTTCCCCAGCAGGACGGTGACATACCCCGGGCGGCCATTGGAGACGGCGATGTCGGGAACGCCATCATGGTTGAAATCCCCGACGACCAGCCCGGTAGGGCCATTGTCTCCGATCGTGTAATAGACCGGCTTGGCGAACGTCCCGTTCTGCTGGTTGATGAGGACGGCCACCCGCTGCTGCGTGGTGACGACCAGATCGTCCCACCCGTCGCCATTCAGATCAGCGGCCACGACCTGCGGCCCGGCGGCGGCCAGGTGATACCGCTGGGGGGGCTTGGCAAAGGTCCCGTTGCCGTTGCCGTCGAAGATCTCGACGACGCCCCCATTGCCGGCGTTCAGGTCGGCGCCGACCACGGCCAGGTCAACGTGCCCGTCATGGTTGAAATCCGCCGCCGCGATCGAACGGGGAGCGCCGTCGGGAATGTAGGGGGCGCGGGTGAAGGTCCCGTCGCCGTTGTTGAGCAGGATCCCGACCTGCGTCCCACCGGAGATGACCGCCGCGATGTCGGGAAATCCGTCGCCGTTGAAATCGGCGATGGCCGTGTCCCGGGGGGTCGGGTTCAGGTTGTAAATCTGCGGCGGCGCGAAGGTCACGGTGCTCAAAAGCACGCGGCCCTCCAGCGCCTCCACGAACCATTCCGATTTGTTGCCGTCTCTAAGTTGCTTCGCCTTTGCGGTCGTTGTCATTCGGATCGTCCCGTGTGCCGCGAGCCCTCAGTCCATTGCCGCGGCAGACTACCGGTCGACCCCGCTCGCTGTCCAGCATCCAGCCGAAGCGCCGAAATGTCCCATCCGAAATGTCCCGTTTTGTCCCATGTTTCAGCCGAAATGGGACATTTATCGAAACCTTGCATGGGACATTTCCGATCGCGACCCGATCGCCAGCCCAACTGAAATTCCGCGCCTCCCGCGCCGCAAGCGACAATCGGAGCGGCGAACTCCCGACCTCAGCGCGAGTTAGCCGCGACGTCGCACATGTCACACTTCGAGACCGCGCAAGTGAGACCTCACGCCGGCACGCGCCCGAGCAAAGCCCCCAAAAGCGCCTTCGCCGCGGCAATTGCACATTGGCAGGTTTTGCCTCCAGGAGGAGGGCTTTCCCGCTTCGCAGCAAGAAAAAGGATACTCTTGGAGTCGTGGCAAAACCGGGGCTACCGATCCGCACGGCTACGGGCCATTCTGATTGAGGGCCGAGAGCAGGATCTGTAGATCATTCGTCGAACTCTCCCTCGTCTGCGGCGCACGCCCAACGCGAGCGCGCCGATTCCTGTCATGGAAAGCGCCCCCGGCTCGGGCAGCGCTACCTCGAAAACTGTTCCGTCGCCGAAGGCGCGAAAATCGCCGCCCGTCGTCGTTCCGTACAGGTTCCCGTCGCCGCCCAGAAGCGGACTGGAAAATGGACTGGCGCCGTTACTTCCGTCGAATGACGCCAAATCCGTGATCGCGTGCGTCGCGGAGTCGAGTTCGAATGCCGTCCCCTGGCCGCCGGATCCACCAAAGACCGTCGTGCCGTACAGATTGCCGGCGGCGTCAATAACCAGTGTGCCGGCCGGATCGGAGCCGTCCGTGCCATCAAACGATGCCAACGTCGTCAGATTGTGCGTTGCCGGGTCAAACTCGAAGATAACGCCGTCGTTGGTGGGCCCGCCCCCGCGGGCACTCCCATATAGGATGCCCCTCGAGTCCGCGATCAGGCCGGTGGGGATTACTCCGTTGGCCCCGTTGAAAGTCGCGACGGTCGTGAGCGTGTGCGTTGCGGAGTCGATCTCGTAGATAGTTCCGTTGCCACCGCCCGTGCCGCCGCCGCCCGTCGTGCCGAAAAGATTACCGTTTGAGTCGATGACCGGCGGACTGACCGCATTGCGCCCGCTGGTGCTGCTGTTCTCGGCAAAGGTTGCAAGAACGCTGATGCTATGGGTGCCATCAATCTTGAAGACGATGCCACCCCCGCCCGGTCCGCCGAACTGCGTAGTGCCGTAGAGGTTGCCGCTGCCGTCCGCGGAAAGGCCGCCATATGGAAGGTAGCCGGTTGTGGCGGGATCGAACGACGCCAAGGTTGTAACCGCGTGGGTTAAGGCGGCAACTTCGAAAACAGTGCCGGCCTGATTTGGGCCGCCGCCCGCGGTCGTTCCGTAGAGGTTGCCGCTGTTGTCGACAACCAGGCGTCCGTAATTGACAGGATTGGCGCCGTTGGTAGCGTTGAACGACACCAACGGCGTAATGATGTGAGTGGCGGCGGACAGCTCGAAGACGGTGCCGTAGCCGTAATCGCCGCCGTAAAAAGTCGTTCCATAGAGGTTGCCGTTCGGGTCGGAAATCAACCCTGAATAGGGCAAGTCGCCGTTGCCGCCGGTGAACGTTGCCAAGGTTGTCAGGGTTTGTCCGAACATCGTCGATCCGTTCAGTGCGAGCGCGAACGCCGCGAACAACATTGCGGTGAACTGCTTCATGGCTCGTCTCCGTCCGCTGGTGTCGGGTTCGAGAACAACTGGAACATCTTCAATCCCGCTGCCCCCGGCACTCATTGTACCGCAAGGGAACTCGGCCAACGGAAAACCTGGAGTCCTCTCCTGTTGATTGTCGATTGACGCGCGGGTTGCGGCGCTACGGACGCGCCAGGGCGCGGGATCGGCATGCAACCCGCCGCCAGCCGGTCAATACAACAATGCTTCTCAAACTCGAAGGTGCTTGGATCCGAAAGGAAGGAAACGTACGGCCCACCGCCAGATGGAACAACAAACCGTACGAACTGCACACTGAAAAATCCGACGCTTCCTCCCCGCACCTGTTAGGGGGGGGTTGCGGCAAGTTCCGCGGGCCAGTAGTCGTATTCATAGGCGAGCCGGCAAGGCAAGAAGAAACTGAAAACCTTTTCGCCGTTTGTGCAAAACACAGTGCTGTTTAACGAATCTCGATGCGCTGCCGGCAAGTACGAAAATGGCGCGCACCACGCCGGCCGGATTTTTCACCGCGAAGGCGCGAAGGGCGCAAGGAACAGAAGACGTGGCGAGAACCACCGGCGGTAGAGGACAAATGGAGGAAAGTTTGCGCAGCCGCAAGGAGTTACCAACCCTTCGCCCCTTCGCGGTTCCTTGATTTCGGTCGACAGCGGAGTTCGATATGAGCTTTCCTCAAACTTCGGTCGCCCCCAGCCCACTGCCCGACCAGATGGGCGGCGTCCTTCACGACGGCGGGTGTACGTTTCGCGCCTGGGCCCTTTTCGCCACGTCGTTTGCCGTCAAAATCTGGGGAGCAGACGGTACGAGCGGCACCGTCGCGATGGCCCGCGACACCGCTGACGGCTACGGTTCCGACGTCTGGTCGGTCTTCGTGCCCGGCGTCGCCGCCGAGACGAATTATCGCTTCGTCATCGGCTTCAACGGCGCCTCATTCGAGCGGGTCGATCCGTTCGCCCGCTCCATCCTCTTTCCCAACTGGTCGGATGCGACGCAGGATGACAGCGACGCCCGCTCGGTCGTCTGTTCGCGCGATTTTGACTGGGGCGCCCCCTTCAACCCGCCCGGGTGGCGCGAGCTGGTCATCTACCAACTGCACATCGGGACGTTCTTCGACCCCTCGCAGGGCGGCGCCAACCGGATCGACGACCTGATCGGCCAGATCCCATATCTGACCCGGTTGGGAATCAATGCGGTTCAGTTTCTCCCGTTCGTTGAATTCTCCTCCCCGCTATCGCTGGGCTACGATCCCGTTTTGCCCTTCGCCCTCGAGCGGGCTTACGGCTCGCCGGCCGATTTCAAGCGGCTCGTACAGGCGCTGCACGCCGCGGGAATCTGCGCCCTCATGGAGGTCGTCTATAACCACATCGACGTCGCGCCGTCGTTTACTTCCTCCGTGTTCCCGTATTCGCTCTACCAGTATGACGGCTGGTCGGGCGATCCGTGCGGGATTTACTTTTACGGCGGTGAGGAGCTGGACACCCCCTGGGGCCCGCGGCCGAACTACGGTCGCGACGCCGTGCGCCGCTTCCTCAGCGACAACACCATGATGTGGCTTACCGAGTACCAGGCGGACGGCGTCCGCTTCGATTCCACCAAATGCATCCGCAAGCGCCAGGGCCCGTGCGGGGACCGCTGCTGCGGGGGCGACATCGGCGTCGAGCGGAATTTCGGTTGGGAGCTCATGCAGGAGATCAACGACCGCATCGACGCCAGCGAGCCCTCGAAGCTCACCATTGCCGAGGACCTCGACTTCAACGCCGCGATCACCGCCCCGACCTCGGCCGGCGGCGCGGGCTTCGACGCGCAGTGGGACACCGACCTTCAGACCGCCCTTATCCCCGCCCTCACCCAGCCGACCGACGCCTCGATCGAAGTCGGCGCCGTGGCCGACAAGCTTCAACACAGTTTCGAGGGGGACAGCTTCAAGCGGATCATTTACCTGGAAACGCACGACTCGGCCAAGAGCCGCCGGGTGCCCGACCTGATATCGCCCGGCGACGCCGAGGGATGGTACGCCCGCAAGAAATCCATGCTCGGATTCGCCGTCGTGCTGACCGCGCCCGGCATCCCCATGTTTTTCCAGGGCGCCGAAATCCTGGATTGGCGCACCTGGACTCCCGACGGACCGACTCCGACAAACATGGATTGGACCCGCCCGGCCAAGTTTCCCAAGCTCTTTCCGTTCTACGCCGACATGGTCCGCCTGCGGCGAAACAACGCCGGCTTGTGCGGGGCCGGCATCAACGTCTTCTCGGCCAACGGGTCTACCAAAGTCATCGCATGGCACCGTTGGAACCAGGGCTCGGGGATCGACGACGTAGTCGTCGTCGCAAATTTCTCCGGGACTTCATTTCCCAGCTACACCATTGGCTTTCCCTACGCCGGCACGTGGTACGTCCGGCTCAACAGCGACGCAAACCTCTACAGCGACGCCAACGACTTCGGCGCCGTGAACAGCTACGACACGACCGCCGGCCCGCCCGGCTACGACGGGATGCCATTTGCCGGGAACGTCGGAATCGGGCCATACTCGATCATCGTGCTGGGAAGATGAAATCGCGAAGCTATTGGCGCGGCGTGACAGACAGCGGCTCGGTGCGCAATTGATCGAGCCGCGCTTTGATCCGGCGATGGCTTTCCGTGCTCGTCGTGATGATCAGAAGGCCGGCAAACTCGTGAATGTTGCCGACCGATCCGCCGTTGTCTCGCCAGCTATCAGGCTCGACGGAGTTTTTGATCGTTTGCGTGAGGCCCGCGGCTCGGAGAAGAAGGAGCTGGATACACGGGTCGGCGGGCTGAGGACCGGATGATTCCGCAGTTCACGCCGGGTCGTATCCCCGGCCGCCCCAGGGATGGCAGCGGCTGATGCGCCGCAGGGCCTTCCAGCCGCCGCGCCAGGGGCCGTACTTGTTGATTGCGTCGATTGCGTACTGGCTGCACGAAGGCTCGAACCGGCAGTGCCCGCCCAGGAAAAGCCCGAGCGTCACGCGGTAGAGCAGGACGAATTGGATGAACATCCAGCGCACGCCGGTATTGTATGCAGGTGCTTAGACGTGACACGGGTTTTCAACCCGTGCGAGCGCTGCCAATCGAGAAGAATCGCGAGGAGCGGTGGGAACTCTCGCCGAAAATCGTCAGCACGGCTTGAAAAGCGCTTACAAAGCCGTGCCACGAAAATGCGGGGAATGTTGGCACCTTGACTAGACGCGGCGATGGCAGTTTGATCCACTCATGAAGGCTGCATTTCTGATCGTGGCCATGTGGGGTCTGGCAGCGAGTCTTTGTGCCCCGGCTCGCGGCGAAAACTGGCCGCAGTTTCGCGGGCCTACCGGGCAGGGCATCTCCAGCGAGAAGAACCTGCCGGTCTCATGGAACCGCTCGGACAACGTCGCGTGGCGGACCGCAATTCCCGGCGTCGGCTGGTCGTCCCCGGCGGTCTGGGACGATCGCATTTTCCTCACCGCCACGGACGGGCAGGGCCAGAGTTGCCATGTCATCTGCGTCGATCGGGATTCGGGGCAGCTTCTGTGGAATGTCGAAGTGTTCCGCCAGACGCCGACGCGCAAGGAGGGAAAGAACTCCTACGCCACGCCGACGCCGGCAATCGACGGGCGGCAGGTTTACGTGTTTTTCGGCTCGGGCGGCGCGGCGGCGCTCTCATTCGACGGAAAGGTTGCCTGGACTAACACGCAAAACAGCTTCTACAGCCAGCACGGCCTGGGCGCTTCGCCCATTCTTTACAAAAATCTGGTACTGATGCCGTGGGATCAGAGCATACGGGAAGGCCCCGAGCCGCGGATCGGGTGGCAGATCCCGTGGGACCAATCGTTCGTCCTCGCGCTGGACAAGGGGAGCGGGCGCGAGCGCTATCGGGCGATGCGCGGGATGTCGCGGATCGGGCACATGACGCCGCAGATCGTGCAGGTGGACGGCCAGCCGCAACTGGTGAGCGCGGCCGGCGACATCATCGAGGGCTTCGATCCGGACACCGGGCGGCGCATCTGGTGGGCCTACGCGGGCGGCGAGGGCGTGGTCCCGTCGCCGGTGATCGGGGACGGGATGGTCATCGCATCGAGCGGTTTTCCCACGCCGGTCAACAACCGCCCGATCCACGCGGCCTTGCGCGCCTTCCGCCTGGGCGGGCAGGGCGAGGTGACGCAGTCCCATTTTATATGGGAGCAGAAAAAATTCGTCCCCATGATTCCTTCGCCCCTGCTGGCCGATCACCTGCTCTACTCGGTCAAGGAAAACGGCTGGGCGATGTGTCTGGACGACTCGGACGGAACGATCCTCTGGCAGCACCGGCTCGAAGGGACGTACTCGGCCTCGCCGCTGTGGATCGAGGGGAGGGTCTATTTTCTCTCCGAGGACGCCGATACCACCGTCGTGCAGGCGGGCCGCGAGTTCCGGCAACTGGCGTTCAACGAGCTGCACGAGCCGGCGCAGGCTTCGATGGCCGTCTCCGGCGGCCGGCTGTTTATTCGGACGGAAACGAACCTGTATTGCCTCGGCGCTGCAAGGAAGTGACATCCGGTTCCGATAACGGCAAAACACTTGCCGAAACTTGGCGGCGGGGACGATAGTCGATGCACGGCAGTGACAAATCCGCGTCCTTCGTGTTATGGTGAATCCGCGACGGCTGTACCGGTCAACTGCTATGCCCGAAGAACTGCTTTTTGAGCCACGAGCGATGTCGCTGACGCCTCGTGCGGAGTTCTCCCAACCTCCTGTCGCGGCGAATCTGCCGGCCAATCTGGCCGCGAGCCCCCCTGAGCCGCTGATGAGGATCCGGCCCAATGCCAACTGGCGGGCGATCCACCT
>DATHPP010000236.1:0-5327 GCA_035483795.1 Tepidisphaeraceae bacterium
GGGCTTACCAGCAGCAGGGGCCGGCGGTGACCTTCGTGCACCGCCGCGAAATCCTCAGCCCGCACGAGCCGCTGGAAATCGCCCTCCCACCAGCCGGCTGGACCCGCACCAACCCCGCCGGCGAACGCGAGCTCATGCTCCCCACCGACCTCCCGCCCGGCAAATACGAACTGTGGGCCAGCTTCCGCGTCGAGGGCGACGCCGAAATCCAAAGCCGCCACGAAACCTACGAGCTGCCGTGAGGAAATGCGAGTGGTGAATGGGAACACCCCTAATGACTGTGCACGGTTTTGCGCCGGTTCGCGAAGGAAGGAATTAACCACAGAGCCCACAGAGGACACAGAGAAAACTCAATGGACAGTTCCATCTGTGGCGTCGGGTCTCTGTGTGCTCTGTGGCCTCTGTGGTTAGTCCTCTTGTGCCCCGCGGCGCGGTCACCGATGTCATCGGGACGGATCAGTCGGCGTTGATTGGAGGCGCGGTGAAAGCGATATGGGTTGTGGTGGGGATTCTGCTGGTCTGGCGAACGGCGGGCGCCGCGGAGCCGCTGCCGGGGACGGCGCGGCTGGACGCGCAGGGTGACTTGGCGGCGAAGATGGTCGCCGGGATCGACCGGTTCCTTATGCGGGAGACCGAGGAATCGGTGCAGAAGCGGGCGGCGCTCTGGTCGCGCGATCTTTCTACGCCCCAGCGATACGAGGCATCGGTGGCGGCGAATCGCTCCCGGCTGGCGAGAATGCTCGGCGTGGTGGACCCGCGGCGGAGATTCGACGGCGTCGATTTGGTCGCGACGACCGCGCAGCCGGCCTTGGTGGGGCGGGCGGGGACCGTGGAAATCTTTGCCGTGAGGTGGCCGGTTGTCGGGCCGATTGACGGGGAGGGGTTGCTGCTGGTGCCGGCGGGGACGCCGGTGGCAGACGTGGTGGCGCTGCCGGATGCCGACCAGACGCCGGAGATGATTGCCGGTCTGGCTGACGGGGTGGCTCGCCAGAGCCAGTTTGCGCTGAAGCTGGCCCAAAGCGGCTGCCGCGTGCTGGTGCCGGCGCTGGTGGATTGCTCCGATACGTTCGCGGTGCTGCCGTCGGGAAAGAAGACCAACCTGCCGGACCGCGAGTACGTCTGGCGGCCGGCCTATGAGTTGGGACGCCATCCAATCGGCTACGAAGTGCAGAAGGTGCTGGCGGCGGTGGACTGGTTCGCAGGCCAGAACCCCGGCCGCGAAGCAAAGATCGCCGTCATCGGTTACGGCGAAGGCGGCCTCGTCGCGTTCTATGCCGCCGCCCTGGACACGCGGATCAGGGCCGCGTGTGTGAGCGGCTATTTCGATTCGCGGCAGCAGCTCTGGCAGGAGCCGATCTATCGCGACGTCTTCGGGCTGCTGACCGAGTTTGGCGACGCCGAGGTCGCCAGCCTGATCGCGCCGCGGACGCTGATTGTCGAGGCGTGCGAAACGCCGGAGGTGAGTAGCCCGCCCGAAGCGCGCAACGGGCAAAGCGAAGCGGCGCCGGGCCGGCTCTCGACGCCCAAGCTCCAGTCCGTCCGCGCCGAAGTCGAGCGGGCCAAAGCACTGCTGGGAAGCAAACCGGAGCTGGACCATCTGGAGCTGGTCGTCAGCGGCGAGGATGGCCGCGGACCCGTCGGCAGCGCGGGGGCGATAAAGGGATTCCTGCGATCGCTCGGGGTGGATCATCCGCCGGCTGGGGATGACGTCGAGGTGCAGAAACTCGGAACCATCGACGCTTCCGCGCGGCTCAAACGCCAGATCGACCAGATGCAGGACTACACGCAGTCGCTGCTGGCGGAATCCCAATATACGCGCGACGCCTTCTGGAAGAAGGCCGATCGCTCCTCGCCGGACAAATGGAAGGATTCGACGGCGTGGTATCGCGACTATTTCGCGAGCGAAGTGATCGGAAAGTTCGACGACAAGCTTCTACCTCCGAATGCGCACACGCGGCAGATTTACGACGAGCCGGCCTTCACCGGATACGAGGTAATGCTCGACGTGTATCCCGATGTCTTCGCCTGCGGAATTATATTGGTGCCCAAGGGAATCGCGCCCGGCGAGAAACGGCCGGTCGTCGTCTGCCAGCACGGGCTGGAGGGCCGGCCGCAGGACGTCGCCGACCCCACGACCGACAGCCACTTCTACCATCGCTTCGCGTGCAGATTGGCCGAGCAGGGCTTCGTCACCTACGCGCCGCAGAACCCCTACATCGGCCAGGGCCGCTTCCGCGTGCTTGTGCGCAAGGCCCATCCCCTGAAGAAGACGCTGTTCTCGATCATCGTCCCGCAGCACCAGCAGACGGTCGACTGGCTGGCGAGTCTGCCGTTCGTCGACCCCCGCCGCATCGCGTTCTACGGCCTCTCGTACGGCGGCAAGACTGCCATGCGCGTCCCCGCCCTGGTCGATCGCTACTGCCTGTCCATCTGCTCGGGCGACTTCAATGAATGGGCCTACAAGTGTGCCTCGCTGCGCTATCCCCGCAGCTACGTCGGCACGATCGAATACGACATGTACGAGTGGGACCTGGGTAACACCTTCAACTACGCCGAGATGGCCGGCCTGATCGCGCCGCGCCCGTTCATGGTCGAACGCGGCCACCACGACACCGTCGCCGACGACCAGTGGGTCAGCCACGAATACGCCAAAGTGGGCCTGCTCTACAGCGACCTGAAACTT
Source organism: Tepidisphaeraceae bacterium (assembly GCA_035483795.1). GTDB lineage: Bacteria > Planctomycetota > Phycisphaerae > Tepidisphaerales > Tepidisphaeraceae > DASXMX01. The sequence goes on from DATHPP010000236.1 coordinate 2,684, forward strand.
CCCGATCGCACCCGCATCGAATTCTTCGACGGCCCCCACACGATTCACGGCGTCGGCACGTTCGCGTTCCTGCACGACCAGCTTCACTTCCCGGGCGGGCAATAGAGGCGGATGATTCACCACAAAGGCACGAAGGGCACGAAGAAAGCGCGATGGACAAATTCATTGACCACGCAACGTTCAATTTGGCGTGACGCCGCCGCACAACTAGAATGTGCACCGCACCGGACAGGTCTCACCGCACAAACGGCGGTCGCAAAAGAACAACGAAGATGACCAAAACCAACGAAAATGGGGCGAATCTCGGCATTGTGCCAGAACTCTGGCGGGCCGCGGACGCCCTCCGCCCCGACGTGGACGCCGCCGAGTACAAACACCTCGTCCTCGACCTGATTTTCCTCAAATGCATTTCTGATGCCTTCGAGGAGCAGCACGGGAAGCTCGAGGCCAAGTGATGCCAGCCAAACTTCCAAAAGGATGGGTGGAGACGACGCTCGGCGAAGCTTGCGCGCGTGTCGCGACCATTCAGCCTGAGGACTCGCCTGACACCGAGTTCACCTATTTCGACATCGGCGGCATCGACAACCAGAGCAACCGCGTCGTTGAGGCAAGGACCTTACTCGGCCGTGAAGCGCCCAGTCGGGCACGACAATCCGTCCGCAAAGACGACATCCTCTTTTCGACCGTTCGCACCTACCTCAAAAAGATCGCTCGCATTGAGCACGATTACCCGAACCCTATTGCCTCGACGGGCTTTGCAGTCATACGGGCTGCCCAAGGCGTTCTGCCAAAATTCTTGCTTTCACAGGCTCTGTCCGAGGACTTCTTACAGCCGCTTCACGCGCTGCAGTCTGGTTCGAGTTATCCGGCTGTTCGCGATAAAGACGTGTTCGCCCAGCCGATCCGGCTCGCACCCACCCGCGAGCAAGAGCGGATCGTGGCGAAGCTGGACGCGTTGCTGTCGCAGGTGGATGCGGGCGAGGCGGCAGCGCGCCGCGCATTGGATCGCCTCCAGCGCTACCGCGCTGCCGTCCTCCACGCAGCCGTCACCGGTGAACTCACCCGGGAGTGGCGCAAAACCCATCCGCCCAAAGAATCCAGCGCGCAACTCCTCAAACGCCTGCTCGTCGAACGCCGCGCCCGCTGGGAAGAAGCCGAACTCAAACGCCTCCACGCCTCCGGCAACCCATCCAAAGACAACAACTGGAAGAAACGTTACCCCAAACCTAAGGAACCTAAGGCGTCGGAACTGCCAGCCATTCCGGAGTCGTGGAAATGGGCGTCGGCGGCCCAACTGACTGACGCCACCCGCGCGATAACGTATGGCGTCATCAAGCTCGGTTCGAATGTACCGAGAGGCGTGCCAGTTCTCCGCTCGAGCAACGTTCGGCGACTCGAACTCGATTTGGAAAATGTGAAACATGTTTCCCGGAAGATCGCGGACGAATACGAGCGGACGTATCTAAGCGGTGGCGAAGTTCTGTTGACGGTCCGCGGCACACTTGGGGGAGTCGTTGCCGTTCCCCCTGAGTGCGCTGGCTACAACATTTCTCGCGAAGTAGGCATGTTTGCGTTGCTTGCCCCAGAATCCGCACGAACAATTGCGCTCTTCATCGCATCAGACCTTCTCCAGCAGTGGCTGAGCAAACGCGCTAAGGGAGTGGCTTACACCGGCATCAACATTGAGACCTTACACCAACTTCCCCTCCCCGTTCCGCCTCTCGAAGAGCAACGGCAAATCAGGAGCGAGGTTGAACGACGTCTGAAACGCGCGACTGAACTTGAGGCTGCAGTGGAGCGCCAACTCGCGGGGGCAACTGCAATGCGGCAGTCGCTTTTGCGCGAAGCGTTCAGTGGGAATCTAGTCTCACAAGATCCACAGGATGAAAGTGCCGCCGTACTGCTCGAACGACTCAAAGCTGAACGAATCAGGCAAACTGCCGAAGGGAAGGTAGTTCGCCGCCGAATCCCAAGATCTCCGAAAGGAGAAGCTATCGCCATGCGACCAGTTCCATCTGCCGACACCCTCCAAGCCACGTGGCGCAAGATTGGCAAAAAGCGAGACGCGAAGCGCCTCTTTGTCACGGCTGGCTTCTCGTCAGAGCAAGTGGTTGCGTTTTATGAACTGCTGCGATCAGACTCGCAAATCCGCGAAGCCTTCGAATTACCTCAAAAACGAAAGCGGCGGCGGGTTCCTACGCATATTGTTAACGCCAGGCGTCTACGCACGGAAACAATCAAGCCCGGCCGATTTCGCTTGGTGCTTCTTTGGCTGGAAAACTTCAAGAACTTGAAGGATTACGAGGTTCGTTTCGGACCAGGACATGGATTTGACGTCGTCCTTGGCTGGAATGGAACTGGCAAATCCAACTTGTTCGAAGCGCTCGTCATCATCTTTCGCGATCTCCACTATTGGTGGGAGAAGAGCAGATGGCCGAACGAACCGATGACTGGCTACCGTCTGCAGTACGAGATCGAGGAGTATGTTGTCGAAGTGAAGTGGGATCCCTCTCGGATGAGACGGCCTGAAGTGACCAAGGCGGCAGTTCCCACGCACAACAATTCTGAATTAGAATTCAAACCGATCAACCGACAGAACCTACCTCTACCGAGATTTGTTTTCGGTTACTATTCGGGCCCAACA
>DATHPP010000237.1:0-2956 GCA_035483795.1 Tepidisphaeraceae bacterium
CGTCATCCGCCGCGCCTCGTCGCGCGTCAACCGATTGGTCGCCGAGCGATGCGACGCAGCGATACGTCCGGAATCGGGGGAGAAGCGTAAGCGCGCGGCTTCGCGCTTGAAACGACGTTGATGACGCCAAAGGCGCCCACCTTGCAGGGTCTTTGGCTTTTTGGAGCGCCCGCCGGATGCAGTGCGCCCCTAGAGCTGGACAGTTTTATGCGGCGGTTTTGACCGTCTGCCGGGCGTGATGATCCTCGAATTGTGCCGGGCTTAGGGAGCCGAGCGCGGAGTGGAGTCTGCGGGTGAAGGATGCGGGGCCGAGCAGCTAGGCATTTCGGGCAGCCCGCCGCCAGGTTATGACGTGGTGAGGTGACGGCGCGCGCTCATCTCCTCCAAATCCAGCTCCTGCTCCAGCGCATGAAGCACGCTGTCATGAATCGATCCGTCGCGATGAAGGCGCAGCAGCTCGCTCCGGCCTGCCGCGACGGCCGCCAAGACGACGGTGAAGTGATCCCGTCTTTGGTCGATTAGACCGCCCGCGGTCTCGCTGAAACGCGCGGCCGCCCGGGCGCGATAGCTGTACTGCTCGATCAAGCGCGGATGGCGAGACGTTTCCCCTGCGCCAGCGGATTGTCTCTCGACCTCGGCGAGTTGTGCTGCCGCCATCTGTGCTCGGGCTGCGGCCTCGGACAGTGTTTTCAGTCGTTGCTGTGTGAAGTTGCCCAGACTTAAAACGCGGATTAAGGGCGCCAAGGTAGCACCTTGGATCAAGACGGTGACGAGGATGACTGCGAATGTCGTCGCCAGCACGAAGTCGCGGCCGGGGAAATCATCAGGAAGCGCCAATGCGGCGGCAAGGCTTACGACGCCGCGCATGCCGGCCCAGCTCATCACAATCGGGACGGCCAGCGGCGGATATGGGTCGCGGCGACGCAGCGACGGGAACAGGGCGCGCGGCAAATAGGTCGCGGGCAGAATCCAAATGAAACGCGTTACGATCACCGCAACGATGAGGACGGCCACTGGGGGTAGAAGTTTCAGGATCGAGTGCCAGTCTCCGCCCAGGCGTTCCACCACACCGCGCAGCGACAAGCCGATCAGGATGAAGATCAGGGACTCCAGAATGAACACGATCACTTTCCAGACGGCCTGCGCCTGGATTCGGGTCACGGCTGGCAGCACCGCGTGCTGCCGCCACCCCATCACAAGACCACAGGCGACCGTCGTCAGCACGCCTGAAACGTATAGCGCCTCGCCAACGATGTAAGCTGCCCAGGCGGCGAGAAAGCTGGCAATTACGCTGAGCGTCGGATCACGCAGCCGACCAAGCAGGAGTGTCACAAGCCAGCCAAAGGCGACGCCCGCTGCCACTCCGCCGAGGGCCAGAACACCGAAACTCGCCGCCGCTTGTCCGGCATCAAAAGCTCCGGTCATGGCGGCCGCCACCGCGAACCGATAGAGGACCAGCCCCGTGGCATCGTTTACTAGGCTCTCCCCTTCCAGCAGCACCGTGACACGCGGCGGCAGGGAGAGGCCCTGAAGCACGGCCTTGGCGGCGACCGCATCAGGTGGGGAGACAATCGCGCCGAGTGCGAAGCAGGCAGCCCAGGGAAGCGATGGTTCAACCAAATGGGCAACAACACCGACGGCTAAGGTCGTGAACGCGACCGCACCGACTGCCAGCTGCACAATAATGCGCAGATTGGCGCGGAAGTCCCGCCAGACGGTGAAATAGGCGCTAGCCAGCAGCAACGGTGGCAGAAACAGCACCAATGCCAGGTCCGGGTCGAGCTCGACGTCAGGGGTGCCGGGAATGAGCGCAAGCGCGATGCCGCCGACGATGAAAGCTGCTGCGGGCGGCATGCGAATGCGCCGCGCGACAAGCTCAAGGCCCACCACGACGGCGATCAAAGCAAAAGAATGAGTTCGAACCGCGAGACCGTCGTCACGAGCCGGTTAACCGCATCTGCTGAAGAGAATTCGAATGCCAGATGAACTGCAATACTAGCCAGACACTCAGCAATTCACCTTGGCCAAGTGTTATGGCGATTTATGGAACGAATGAAATTTTCTTGCCTGCTGTTGCGGCAGCCGCCGTCTCTCTCAAAGGCCCTCGGCATCTTCTCCGGGGCATGACGGTTCGCGGAGCCACTGCCCTGCCGCGGAGGAGGCCGGCGCAGTATCAAATCGGTGTCAGTCGACCGTCGGCAAAAACCTCAGTGCCCTTGCCCCAAAAGCTGACATGCCCCATCGTCAGCAGCGCCTCACCGATCGGGCCGGGAAGGGTCCAGGCTCCATCCGGCACGGTCGTCAGCCCCGCGTGGACGTTGAAATAAGCAGCCTCTCCTTTGTATGGGCAGTAGGTACGTGGCGACGTCGACGGCTCTAGACAGCCTGGCGTCACGTCGACGATCGGGATGTAGTACCTGGGCGGAATGCTGGTTTCGAAGAGCTTGATCGCGCGCCGCGTCTCGGCGACAACCTGTCCGCCGACGTGAACACCAACTAGCTCCGAGGTGTGGTTACAGTCAAAACGGTGATACGGATCCCGCGGGTGTCCACGAACCGGGTCGTCCTCCTCCAGCCATCCGTCGAGCTTATCGAACTCAAACGCGACCAGGCCGACCAACAAGAGGCCTTCGGGTTGCTCGTAACTCCACGCGGCATCCAGTGCGCTCCGGTCCCCCGCGCGAACGCTGTAGTAGGTGGCCACTCCTCTGAAAGGATGCTCCTGGCGACGCCCGCTCGCCTCCAGTGCCCTCGCCTCGACATCCTCCCTGGGCACGTACCACTGGGCAAGCTTGCCGGTCTCGTGTAACAGCTTGCCGCGGCGGGAGTCCACGATGGTCTTCCCGGCCAACTGCCCGCGAATGCGCTTCTGAAAGTCCTCCAGGTACAGGAGGTGCCGAGGGAGGTGCTCAATTTCGAAGTTGAATTTCCCGCCGGGCGATCGAGCCAGCGGCGA
>DATHPP010000238.1:0-5111 GCA_035483795.1 Tepidisphaeraceae bacterium
GCGCTCTTGATGACCGTCCCTTCGAGGACCGTTCCGTCCTTGAGGGTGATCTTGTCGGCCATCGCCAGGGCGGCGCCGACCAGCACGAACATCACCGAGAACAACACCAGCGACGTAATCCTGGACTTCATAGGCAGGCCCCTTTATCTGGAAAAGCAGCGAATCCGCAGCCCTCCGTTTAACATGTGCCGTTTTGGCGGGAGCATACCGCGGGCGGCCCCCGGACACAACGAAAACCCGCCCGAATCGAGAGGAAAACAGTTGAGCGACCGTTATTACAGATGGGTGCGGCGGGTCTGCCTGCCGGCGTTCCTGGTCAGTGGTTCGCCCGTCGTGCTGCATCCCCAGCGAGCCCGTCGGACGGGCGCTTATATCCTGGCTCCCAATCATTTCAGCCCCTACGACGTGCCCTGCCTCATCAAGGAAACGCCGCGGATGCTCGACTTTGTCAGCATCGTCGAAGTGTTCGGCAATCCGCTGGTCGCCTGGTTTTACCGTAACATGGAGGCGATTCCGCTGGACCGCTCGCGGGTCGATACGACGACAACCCGAATCATCCTTCGTCGCCTTTCGCAGGGGCGGGCTGTGGCGATGTTCCCCGAAGGCCGCGTCCAGACGGATGAGGGCTCGGTCCTGAACGGCGGCCGCATCCGTCACGGCGTGTTCGGCATCGCAAAAACCGCCAATGTCCCCATCATCCCCTGCGTCATCCTCGGCACGCGGGCCTATCATCGCGCCTCCGCCTGGCTCCCCCTGCGACGCACCGTCTTTGGCGTCAATTATGGTGAACCATTGATTCCCGACGAGACGTGGGATGACATCGCCGTCGCAGAAAAATCGCTTCGCAACGCCTACCGGCAGCTACACACTGAATTGCTGGAACAGCTCAAAGGCCATCGGATCGCATGAATCTCGTGGGCCGTTCCAGGCGAAGTGGGAGAGCGAGCCGCCGGCGAGCCGCGGCTCGGCAGGAGCCTCGCCCTCCCGCAGTTCGAGCACACCAGCCAATCAGCACTCAGCAATCCGCAATACAGTAATGAGCTCTCACGCTCCCTCGCGCGTCACAATCTTGTAATTCTCGCGCTCCCCGATGCCCCTGAGCGGATAGTCCTTGCGGAGGGGATAGCTGCCGAAGCCGTTCCAGGTGAGGATCCGGCGAAGGTCGGGATGGCCGAGGAAGATGATGCCGAACATGTCGTAAACTTCGCGTTCCATCCATTCGGCGCCGGGCCAGACGCCGGTCACGCTGTCGACCTTCAACCCCGGATCGCCCTTTTCGACAACTTCCTCGTCCCGAAAATCGTTGCCCGGCGTCGTATCTCGCTCGGGATCGAGAAACACCTTCAGCCACAGCCGGTTGTTGTGCGGGATCGATGTGAGCCCATAGTTCACAGCAAACCGGTGCTGCGCCCCGGGATAGTTGAGATAATCCACGCCGTTCAGCTCGGCGAGCATGTCGTAGCGGAGCGCCGGATCATCGCGCAGAAACGTGCAGACCGCCGCGATCTTCTCCCGCGGCACGACCACGGTCACCATGTCCCGGAACTCGCCGACCAGGAATTTCGTGTCGGCGAACTTCGCCTTGAGCGGCCCAAGCGCCGGATGAACGATCGAATGATGCATGCTTCCTTTCGCTTCTGCGAGCAGGGATTTTGGGACCCAGCCTCCGCATCGTCAAGGCCAACCTGCTAACATGCGATCTATGCCACGTCGCGATACGCTTGGGGCCATCACTCGCAGAGAGCTGTTGGGAACCTGCTCGGCGGCTGCGGCTTCATCAGCCCTTTTGTTCCCGGCAACCCTCGTGCAAGCGGACCCGAACGCGGCGGCAAAGCCCCTCCGCGTCCTCGTCATCGGCGCTCACCCGGGCGATCCGGAGGCCGGGTGCGGCGGAACGATGGCCCGCTGTGCAAATCTGGGCCATGATGTTTCTGCGCTTTATCTGACCCGCGGCGAAGCCGGGGTGTCGGGAAAAAGCCACCCCGAGGCGGCGGAGATCCGCTCGGCGGAGGCCGTCGCGGCGTGTAAAATTCTCGGCGCCCGCCCGATCTTTGCCGACCAGATCGACGCCGCCACCGAAGTGAATCCAGCGCGATCGAAGGAGTTCACCCGACAAGTCGCCGCCGAGCGTCCGGATGTCGTCTTCACCCAGTGGCCGGTCGATACTCATCCCGATCATCGGGCCTGCGCGAGCCTGACGATCGGCGTATGGATCGCGCTGGGAAAACAGTTCGCGTTGTACTTTTACGAAGTGGACCTCGGCAGCGATACGCAATGCTTCTCGCCCACGGTTTACATCGATGTAACCGACGTCGAGTCAATGAAGCGCGATGCCTGCATGGCCCATCGAAGCCAGAATCCGAGCGGATTCTACAACCGCGACCACCTCCCGATGATGCGCTTCCGCGGCATGGAGTCCGGCTGCCAATTCGCCGAGGCGTTCGTTCTTCATCCGCAAAGTCCAACGCACTCTTTGTCGCGATTCTGATCCTTCCATTGCGAACGACCTCTGTGGCGGAATCACGGCGTCTGACATCGTCCAAAGGCCAAGGAGTTACAGCCCCATCTTCCGATTGAACTCGCCGCTGCCGCCCGGCGGGACGGTCAGGTATTTCCACTTCTCCCCGGCCAAATGCTTGGCGATCAATGCAATCTGACCGGCGTGCCAACTGTAATGGGCCATCTGCCGCACCAGGGCCAGCCCAACCGTGTGCGGCTCCCGGCGGATCATCACTGTCCGCCCCAGGTCCGCATCCGTCAGCGGCGCCAGCGCCTCGAACAGCCAGCGCCAGCCCTCTTCCCACAGCCGCATCAGCTCGTCCCGCGGCAGCCCGCGCTCGACGAACTCCCCGTCGCGGTCGCGGCTGGGCTTCTCGCCGTCCGAGCCTAGAAAATCCGTCCACCGCGACAGCATGTTCCCGTGCAGGTGCTGCACGATGACGGCGATGCTGTTCTGCCGCTCGTTGATCTGCGCGTGCAGGCCCACGTCGTCGACCTGCCGCATCGCCCCCTCGCACGTGGCCTTGGTCTTGCGAAACTCGCTCTCGAAGGCTTCTATCGCGGTGCGGTCACTCATATACGTCGTTCCTGGAATACTGCCCGTCAGTGCCATTGACGTTCGCGGGAAGGCGAGGCCCCTGCCGAGCCGCGGCTGGTCTCCTCCCAATCCACGATTTCGCGCGGTGCCTTCCTGATTTACCAGGCTTTTGCGATGCTAGCCCGCTCATCGCGCCGCTTCCCGGAGTTCATCGGCCGAGACGAGCTTGAAAACGCCGCCGGTCGATTTGGCCAGCTCCTCGAGCTGCGGGGTGTTGGTCGGACTTCCAATTTGCACCACGCTCACGCGAACGGCGGCGCCGCGGGCGACGCTGAGCGCTGCCGTATCGTCTTCGTCGAGCTGCAATTTTCCGGTGGCGATCACGATGGTCTGCGGGCGGCGCTCGATGGCTTCGCGAAGTGGCCCGCTGAGATGGCTGCGTCCGGCGGCCGACGTGTCCTGGAAATCGCGCTGGCAGTCTTCGATCGCGCCCGCGGTCGCGTTTCGCATCGCCGCCGCGGGAAACTCGACGCTTCCCGCGTCGTTGTCCCACAGAATCACCTGGAATTTGCGGTCCGGGCCAAGCTGCTTGAGGGTTTTGTAGCACGCCCCCTTGAGGGCATCGAAACAGTCGGCCATCGAGTTTCCGCGATCGAGAATGAAAATCACGCTGCTCCCGCCCAGCGGGATGCCGCAAAAGTTCGGACCGGAGATGACCGGCCCGGCCACGGTTTTCGCCCCGCCGCCGCCCCGCAACGGCACGATGCGGAACCAAACGATCAGGACGACCACTCCCGACAGGATCACCGCCGCCGCGGTAATCGCGACGACCGGCAACCGCGCTCTGGGCTGTTCCTGCACCGGCGGCGCCGGCGCTTCCACCGCCACGGGCGGCGGCGCCTCCGACGGCCCTTCGGCCGTCTTGTTCACCAGCCCGCTGCCCGCCAGACCGCTGCTGGCTGCCACCGCCTCGGCCAGGTCGTCGAGCCCCGTCCCCCGCGCCGGCTCCTGCGCCGATGGAGCCGCGGGGGCTTCCTGCTGATACAGCGTCTTTGCCGTCGTCGCCCCGGCGAGGTGCGCGGTCGATCGCTTCTTGGACGGAACCGTCTGGATTGTGCCGCAGAACTGGCACCGGCAGACGCCGCCGGCAAACGCGTCGTCCATCGTCAGCACCGACTGACAATTGGTGCAGGTGATTGAGATCATCGCAAGCCTTTAGACTATCGGCACGCCACCGTCTGGCAAGCAGGAGCGGCCCCGCTCGAAGATCGATGCATCATCTCTTTCGGTTTGGCGGCAAGAAGCTATTCTTCCCGCCGGAGGTTCGCATGCACAACCGTTTAGTCCCGTTCATCCTGGCGCTGGCGATGCAATTGGCCGCCGTTTATCCGTCACAGGCCGCGTCTTCCGACGCCAAGCTTCGCCTCGGCGTCGTCGGCTTTCATCACGGCCACGTCCTGGGCTTCTTCAGGAATTACCTGCACCGTTCGGACATCGAGATCGTCGGCTTTGCCGAGCCCGATCAACCGCTGCGGGAGGATTACACCCGCCGTTTCCATCTCCCGACCGATCGCGTCTTCTCAAGCGTCGAAGAGATGATCGACAAGGCCCATCCCCAGGCCGTCGTGACCTACACCAGCACCTTCGACCACCGTGCCGTCGTCGAAACTTGCGCCAAGCACGGCGTCCACGTCATGATGGAAAAACCCCTGGCCATCAGTCTTGAAGACGCCCTGGCCATGGAGAAGGCCGGTCACGACGGAAATGTCGTGGTCCTGGTCAACTACGAAACAAGCTGGTATCGCAGCAATCACGCCGCCTATGAGTTGCTGAACGAGGGCTCGATCGGCGACCTGCGCAAAGTCGTCGTCCACGACGGACATCGCGGTCCCAAGGAGATCGGCTGCGGCCCCGAATTCCTCTCCTGGCTCACCGACCCCAAAACCAACGGCGCCGGCGCCCTGTTCGATTTCGGCTGCTATGGCGCCGACCTGGTCACGTGGCTCACGAAGGGCGAACGCCCGCTCACCGTCACCGCCGTCACCCAGCAGATCAAGCCCGCCATCTATCCCAA
>DATHPP010000239.1:0-7393 GCA_035483795.1 Tepidisphaeraceae bacterium
ACTTGACACCCCTCCCGGAGCCGATAAATTCTCCGGCCCTGGCGAACGCCTGCCGACGGGCGGTCGCGGGCGTGATATAATTGCCCCGCGAGAGTTTCGGGAGCAGTGAAAATTTCGGCAGTAGCTCAATGGTAGAGCAGCCGGCTGTTAACCGGCTGGTTGTAGGTTCGAGTCCTACCTGCCGAGTTTTTGTCACCTCAAGCGTCCTGGACATACATCCTTGAGAATCCAGTGGGGAAGTTCTACATCGGCTCGACCGACGATGTGGATCGACGGGTCCGCGAACACAACGAGGCTGAGCTTGGCGCCAAAACTTTCACGCACAAGCTTGGTCCCTGGGTTTTGGTGTGGTCGCAACGTCATGTTTCTCGTGCAGCCGCCATGGCCCGTGAGAAGCAGATCAAGCGAATGAAATCCGCAAAATGGGTTCGCGAGCACTTGCTCAATGGTGGAGTCCCGACCCGTCGGGATTAACCGGCTGGTTGTAGGTTCGAGTCCCACCTGCCGAGTTTTTGTCTGCGACACCTCGAGTGTTCTGGAGGTAAGTCCTCGAGTATCCGGCGGGGAAGTTCTACATCGGCAATTCCTCTTGCCCCGCTCACCTTTAGTTAGAGCGTTGCACTGCGTGAGCCGCGTCGTGCAACGTTTGAAACGAAATGAAACGCCTTCGGCATTTTCGGATCGCGAACACTCCGGACGCTCTCGGCGTGGTCTGCGTCTCGGGTGGCGAAAACGGCATTTCGAACTGAACGTTTTGAACAAAACTGAACGTTTTTTGCCAACTGCAGTTTCGACGGTGGGACAAGTGTGACGTCCAAGACATGCGGGCGAGACATGCGGGGCAAAGCCGATCGCGGCGCGAATTGACGGCCCGCGGGGCCGTCCGTACCATCACCTACTGGCCGCGGCGGGACTTCCTCGCACCAAGTTCCCTCCGAATTGAGAGTTACACTCAGAGTCGAGGAACCGAAGCCGGCATGTTCGCCATCGTCAGTGACATTCACGCGAATCTGGAAGCGTTCACGACCGTGCTGTCGGAGATCGACCGCCGGGGGGTGCAGCACATCATCTGTCTGGGCGACATCATCGGGTACGGCCCCAATCCGATGGAATGCATCGACTTGGTGCTGTCGCGTTGCCGGGCCGCGATCATGGGAAACCATGACTTTGCCGTTTTTTTCGAGCCCTACAACTTCAACGCCGGCGCGGAGCAGGCGTGCTTCTGGACCCGGCGGTGTTTCGAGGAAGACCAGGACCCGGTCCGCCGTGCTAATCGCTGGAAGTTTCTCGGGGGATTGCCCGTGCGGATCAAGACGCCGGATTTTCTCGCGGTGCATGCCTCACCCCGCCGGCCGATCAACGAGTACATTTTCCCCGACGACATCTACACCAATCCCGGAAAATTCGTCAGCCTCTTCGAGCGGTTCGACAGGCTCTGCTTCGTCGGCCATACCCATGTGCCCGGCGTCTTTCTAGAAGGGCCGGATTTTTATAGCCCCGACGAGCTGGACTACCGCTTCGAATTGACGGATGAAAAGGCCATCATCAACGTCGGCAGCGTCGGCCAGCCCAGGGACCGCGACCCGCGCAGCAGCTTCGTGATCGTGGACGAAACCTACGTCGAGTTCGTCCGCATGCCCTACGACGTGGAGACGACCGTGAAAAAGGTCGAGGCGATCCCGGACCTGGACAACTTCCTGGGGACGCGGCTGCTGGATGGGAGATGATGGAAAACCGACGCCTGGTCATTGCGATGGTCCTGGGCTTGGGCCTGATCCTGCTTTACAACGGGGTCCTGGTTCCGTGGCTGGATAAGAAGTACGGGTGGGACAAGTACAACGCCGCCGAGACGCAGCCCTCCGCGACGCAGCCTGGCGCGACGCAGCCGGGGACCGAATCGTCATCGCAACCCGCCGGCTTCGCAACCAGCCAACCGGCGCCGGCTACGGCGCCGATCGCCGCGACCAGCGGCCCGGCCATCACCGCGTCGAGCGCGACGCCCGCACACATCGTTCCCTCGACCGAGTCGCCGTCGCTGCCCATCTCACTCGGCTCGGCAGCAAAACACGACGGGCAATTCGCGCTGCAACTGAACCTCGAGCCCATGGGGGCCGGCCTTCAGTCCGTCGTCCTGAACGACTTCAATATGCCCGGGAACACCCGGGAGATATACACCTTTGAGCAGCCGATTCAATTTAGAGGCGACATCGCCGCGATGGCGAGCCGCAGCATCACGGTCGGTGACGACAAGTACGATCTGGCGAACGTCCAATGGTCGCTCGTTTCGGTCAGCCCAACTCAGGCGATCTTTGGCGCCGATCTTGTCCGGGCTGGCGAGAAGCTATTGGAGATTCGCAAAACGTTTTCCATCTTCCCCCGAGCGACGGACAATCAAGGCCTTGAGATTCAGGTCACGCATAGCTTCAACAACACAACCGATCAGCCCCTGACGGTCCGGATGGAATTCAACGGGCCGGTCATGCCTCCGGCGGAGACACACCGCCCTCCGGACCGGCAGACGGTCGCCGGTTATCCCTCCGGCAGCTCGATCGACTTCGTTTCACATCCCATCGAAGACTTTAAAGCCGACAAAGACGAGGGCAACATCGATCTCACGAGCAAGGACAACACCCATGCTCGATGGGCGGGACTGGCCAGCAACTATTTCGGAGCAGTGATCCTGCCGGATGATCCGACTCTCAATGGCGCGCCGGGCAAACCGGATTTCATCGCGTCCATCATCGCGCACGGCATCAACGTCGAAAAAGACGTGGCGATGGATGACCACAAGGCCTACGTGACCTTTCAGACCCAACCCATCCGCATCGAGCCGCACAAATTGGCGGCCCTGCCGATGTCTGTCTACCTCGGCCCAAAGTGGCGGGACATCCTGGAAAAGCCTTACTACGTGGGCTTCCCGCGGGCATACAACCTGCTGCTGGCGGTGCGGAGTTCGATGTGCGGAATAACGTTCTGCACGTTTGGCTGGCTCGTTTCATTCATGATCGGGCTGCTGACCCTGATGCACACGATTTTGCGCGACTGGGGCCTGGCGATCATCGGCCTGGTCGCGATCGTGCGCGTGCTTCTGCATCCCATCACCCGCCGCTCGCAGATCTCCATGGCCAAGATGTCCAAGATGGGCCCGGAGATGAAGCGACTTCAGGAGAAATACAAGGACGACAAGGAAGAGCTCAACAAGGCGATGGTCGAGTTTCATCGCCAGCAGGGATTGGGCCCGTACCTCGGGTGCCTGCCCATGTTCCTCCAGACGCCGATCTGGATCGCGCTGTACGGCGTGCTCCAGACGACCTTCGAGCTGCGGCAGGCGCCGTTCCTATTCGGCTGGACATGGATCAAGGACCTTTCGCAGCCGGACTACATCATCAAGCTCGCCCACCCGCTGTTTGAGAACTGGTCATACCTGCCGACGATTCGCGGTCTGTCTCTGCTGCCGATTCTGATGGCGGTGGTGATGGCGATTCAGCAGCAGTTCTTCATGCCCAAGCCGGTGGCGGCGACGCCCGAGCAGATCCAGCAGCAGAAGATGATGCAGTGGCTCTCGCCGATCATGTTCCTGGTCTTCTTCTACAACCTGCCAAGCGGGTTGAACCTTTACATTTTCACCAGCACGGCCATCGGCGTCATCGAAAGCAAAATCGTCCGCGATCACATCAAGCAGCGCGAGGAGGCCGAGAAGGCGGGCCGGGTTTTCGTCGAAACGCGTCCGACCCGCGCCAGCCGGCAGGGCAAGTCCGCCGCCACGCCCAGCGAGGAGCCGATCGGATGCGTCGGTCGTATCTTGTTATTCTGGACGAAGCTCCAGGATCAGGCCGAGCAGGCCCGCCGTGACCAGGACCGTGGCGGCGGCAAGAAGAAGGCCTGACCAATCGGCCGAGGCATGACCACCGGTGACACCATCGCCGCCATCAGCAGCAGCATCGGCGCCGCTCCCCGCATCATCATCCGCACCAGTGGGCCCCTATCGTTTTCGCTTGCTCAGGGGCTGGGCGTTGCCACAGATCACAGGCGTGGCCGGGGTTTGTCGCCGATGTCGGATTGTGCACCCGCTTGGGAGGGCCAGGCTCCTGCCGAGCCGGAACGTTTCCGCAGCGGGAAATTCGGCTCGGCAGGAGCCTCGCCCTCCCTATCTGGCCACACTCAACACGGTTCTCACTCGGCGCTTCATTGCCGGCTGCGCTTCGTGAATCTGACATTCCCCGCCTGGATTTACCGGTTTCCCGGTCCGCGCAGCTACACCGGTGAAGATATCATCGAATACCATGTTCCGGGCAATCCAGTGCTGGCGAGGTCGCTCCTGGACGAATTGCTGTCGCGGGGCGCGCGGGCTGCCGAGCCCGGTGAATTCACGGCCCGCGCGTTCTTCAACGGCCGCATCGATCTAACGGGGGCCGAGGGCGTGGCGGCGACCATCGCGGCGGGAAGCCAGCGCGAACTCGCCGCCGCCAGACAACTCCTTGCCGGTGAGCTTGCCCAAAGGCTCAAGCCGATTCTCGAAGTTCTCACGGACACACTTGCGCTGGTCGAAGTCGGGATCGACTTCACTGAGGAAGATGTGTCGTTCTTGACGCTTGACGAACAGCGGTCACGATTGTCGATGGCCGACGAGGCGCTGGAGCGCCTGGTCAACCAGACCGTCCGATTCGAGCGCCTCTCCCACGAACCGGAAGTTGTTCTGATCGGCCGGCCCAACGCCGGCAAGAGCACGCTGCTCAACGCGCTGGCCGGCCGCGACCGTGCCGTGGTCTCGCCAACCGCCGGTACGACTCGCGATGCCCTGACGGCAAAGGTCACGCTTCGTCGCGGGATCGTTCGCGTCACCGATATCGCCGGGATCGATTCGGCGGCGGATGAATCCGAAATCGAACAGCAGATGCAGACCCACGCCCTGCGCGCCGCGCAGGCGGCAGACTTGCCGGTCCTGGTGCACGACATTACGGATCCGCAGCCGCCATTGTCGCTGGACATTGCGCCCGGCCTGGTCGTTCATACGAAACTCGACCTGCTGCCCGCCGGGGGCGAATCGCGCGGTTTTGCTGTCAGTGCCTTGACCGGCGCGGGAATGGATGAACTGCGGGACAGACTCGATGCCGCGTGTTTCGGCGACACGGGCGGCGGCGCGTCCCTGGCGCTCAACCTCCGTCACGTCCGGGCCATCGCTGAGGCGCGGGAAGGGCTGGGACGGGCAAAACTGGCCATCGGCATCTCCGGCGCGGAAGTGGTCGCAATGGAACTTCGCGATGTGATCGACGCGTTAGGCAGTGTTCTGGGCCGCGTCACGCCGGACGATCTTCTGGGACGCATCTTTTCCGGGTTTTGCATCGGAAAATGACGCAGGGAAGAATCTACGCGGCCTTTCGTGCGGTGGGCGCGGCGGCCTTTGCCGGTTCCGGCAGCGCCGGCTTTGACCGTTCCGGCAGCGCCGGCTTGGCCGCCGCTTCGGCTCGCTCTTTGGCTTCATGCTCGCGCACGCGGATCTGGCGCTCCTTGGCCAGCAACGTCAGCACGATCCACCCCACGAGAATGGCGGCCCCAACCAGCAGCACGGTCGAATCCATGCTTCCATGATCGGCAGATCGTCTCGCGGCAATCAATCGATGGCGCGAAGCTGAAGGCCGGCCTGCCAGCGATGCCCCCGCCGGTAGTCGGCCAGCGGCATCGCCGTGCGGCCCTCGGGCTGAACTTCAACAACCTCGAGCGCAGCGGCGCCACATTGAACGGTGCCGGCGACAGTAATCTCGCCCGGCATCCAGCGCGGGCCTTCGTCGCTCTCCACCGCCTTCGCCCGCACCAGCCGCATCCGCGCCACTTCCGAGCCTTCGGCGTCGCAAATTCGCACCCGACAGCCCGGCCACGGATAAAGACCCCTGATCTGCCGGGCCAACTGCTCCGCCGGTCGGGCAAAGTCGAGATGAGCCGATTCCCGCGAGGGTTTTGGCGCGAGCGTCGCTTGCGATTCATCCTGAGGTAATTCGACCGCGGTTCCATTGGCCAATTGCGCTGCCACCTTCAGCACCAGGTCTACGCCGTCCACCGCCAGCCGGTCGTGAAGCTCCCCAGCCGTTTCCAGCGGGCCGATTTCGATTTGCGACTGCGCGAGGATCGCGCCCGCGTCCATCTTCTGTGCCAGCCGAATCACCGAATTCCCGGTGACCCGCTCGCCGTTCAGGATTGCACCGTTGATCGGCGCCGCGCCGCGAAGTTTGGGCAATCGCGAGGCGTGGAGGTTGATGCTGCCGAGCCGCGGATGATTGACCTTCTCCGGCGAGATTTTCTCTCCGAACGCGATCACGATCATCAGGTCGGCCGGCGGCAGCACCTCAGCGTTGATGTTCCCAGTGCGCAACAGCGGCAGCCCGCGATCGGCGGCCTGGTGTCCGATGGGCGTGGGCGTCAGTCTCCTGCCCCGCCCCGCCCGCTGGTCCGGCTTGGTCACCACCTGCACCACCTCGTGCTTCGACTTTTGCAATGCCCGCAGAGTCGGCAGACCGAATTCGCCGCTCCCGGCGAAGATGATTTTCAATCCTGTGGCGTCGGACATGTCAGATCAGCGGCCTTGCTTGTACCGGTCTTCCAGTTCCTTTAAACGTTTGCGATTCGCCATCTTCGCCACCGGGCCCATTCGATCGGTGAGCAGGATCCCGTTGAGATGGTCGAACTCGTGCTGCCAGACGCGCGGAATAAACCCGGTGGCCGTCTGCTCGAAGGGCACGCCCTCCAGGTCCCGGGCCTGAATGCGGATTCGCTTGTTGCGAGTCACTTTCACGTGAATCTCCGGCAGGCTGAGGCACCCTTCTTCGGCCTCTTCGTCGCCATCCGGATCGCTGAGGACGGGATTCACGTAAACGTAGTCGTCGCCCGGTTCGCCGCTGGGGTTCATGACGAAGAGCCGGATGTTCTTCCCCACCTGCGGCGCCGCCAGGCCGACTCCCTTGGAATCGCGCATCAGCCTCAGCATCTGCCCGGCCAGTTGCCGCAACTGGTCGTTGAACTCGGTGACCGGCTGGCTCATTTTTTTGAGGCGGGGGTCCGGATAAAATATGATCTTCAGTTCATTTGCCATTCGTTTTTGGTGTCACAGGCGGCCTAGGATACAACGGCAAGTTGCACGGCAATAGTGACTTGTTGACACATCGCCGCGGCTGCGTTTAGATTGCGTCAAGCAACGGATTATAGCCGGCGCAAATCGTGCTTAAGCCGCGAGAATGGCCTTCGGGCGAACCTTTGCAGGATCGGACGGAACGTGACGGACAGCAACGGCCCAACTGACAACGAAGACGTCCTTCGCCGTTACCACGACGTGCCGGAAGAGGACCGCAATAAGGCGCAGGTCTTCTTCGATCGCGGGAAAACCGTCGCCGATACCGGCAAC
>DATHPP010000240.1:0-11171 GCA_035483795.1 Tepidisphaeraceae bacterium
CCACCAGTTCACCCGTCTCCACGGCCTTGGGCTCGACGCTGGTAACGACCGCCGCAGGATCGAACTCCGCAAGCGCCTCGGCCAGCGGCTGGCACGCGTAGCGCCCTTCCTCCGAAAGCCGCCATTCGTGCGACGCAACCCGCTCGTCCACGACCGGCTTGGCATGTTTCACCAGGATCAGCTTTCGCATCGATTGGCTCCTTCGTGGGCGCGCCCCGAACCGCATTGCATCCGCACCCGCTTTCCCGATAATCGCCGGTCCACGGCCGGAAGGAAAGGACTAGCCATGCAGCGAGCGAAGATCAGCATCATCGGGGCGGGAAACGTCGGCGCCACTTGCGCCCACTGGGCCGCCAGCAAGGAACTGGGCGACATCGTTCTGGTCGATGTCCCCCAGGTCGAAGGCATGCCTCAGGGAAAGGCGCTGGACCTGTACGAGTCGTCTCCCATCGAGGGATTCGACGTCAAGATCACCGGCACGACGACTTACGAACCGACGGCCAACAGCGATGTGGTCATCATCACGGCGGGCGTCGCCCGAAAGCCCGGCATGAGCCGCGACGACCTGATCAACATCAACACCGGCATCGTCAAGAGCGTGGCGGCGAGCGTCGCGCAGTACTCGCCCAATGCCGTCATGATCGTCGTCAGCAATCCCCTGGACGCTATGGTTTATGTGGCGTGGAAGGCCTCCGGCTTTCCCACCAAGCGCATCGTCGGGCAGGCGGGCGTCCTGGACACCGCCCGCTATCGCAGCTTTCTGGCCGCCGAGATCGGATGCAGCGTCGAGGATGTGCAAGCTTTGCTCCTGGGCGGGCACGGCGATGACATGGTCCCGCTGCTCCGCTACACCTTCGCTGGCGGAATTCCCATCACGCAGCTCGTGAAAAAAGAGCGGCTCGACGGAATCGTCAAGCGGGCCCGCAACGGTGGGGCGGAAATCGTCCAGTTGCTCAAGACTGGCAGCGCCTACTACGCCCCCGCCGCCGCCACCATCCAGATGGCCGAATCGATCATCAAGGACAAAAAACGCATCCTCCCCTGCGCCGCCTATTGCGAAAAAGAATACGGTATCGGCGGTTATTTCGTCGGGGTCCCCTGCGTCCTGGGTACCGCCGGTGTTGAAAAAATCATCGAAATCGAATTGGATGACGCCGAACGCAGGATGTTCCAGACCAGCGTCGACCACGTGAAGGAACTGGTCAAAGCCGTGAAGCTCTGATCCTGAAATTGCAATCGCCCGCCGGCGGTTGTAGACAGAAGCTCACGGGAGCGGATATGAGCGGGCTGGGATGTCGGCGCGGGATCGAGGCCGAGGCTGCGGGCTTGCGTATGCTCAAATCGAAAGTTGGCGCTCGTCGGCTTCAAATCCTTTGGCTCCTCGGGCTGGTGGCGGGGTGCGCGCCGGTCCCGCGGATGCTCCCGGTTGACCAGCAAATCCCCATCGATCGCAATCTGATCACGCTGGCCCCGAGCGGCTTTGCGGTGCAGCCGTTCGTCCGCAACCTGTCGGCCCCGACCGCCATCGCCTGGGACGAAGACGGCTCGATGCTGATCGCCGAGGGTGGAAACTACAACGAGGAGCCGAGCATCATCGGCTTCAAGAAGGACGGGAGCTTCTTTCAGATTTATCCGACCGGGCGCCAACTGTTCGTCGACATCGGCAAGCCGCACTTCGTCATGTATGGCCCGATCGGCGGGATGGTCGTTTACCAAGGCCGCATTTACGTCTCCCACCGCGATGAGCAGGGATATGGCGTCATCACCGCCCTCGACCGCACGGGCGGCCACACAACCATCCAGGCCCACCTGCCGGCCCAGGGCGACTTCTCCGTCACCGACCTGGCGATCGCACGCTCGCCCATCGATCCGCCCAAGAACGATAAGCTTTATTTCGGCGTCGGCGCCGTTACCAACAGCGGTGTCGTCGGAATCGACAACTGGGAATGGGTCCCGGAATACCAGCAGGTCCACGACCTCCCCTGGGTGCGGACACACCTCAAAGGATTTCGCTTCGATTCTCCCAACCCCTTTGCCGGCCTGTTCGGACCGGCGGACATCGCCGTCACCGCCCCCTTCCAACCCTTCAACGTCAGCAACCGCACTGAAGTCAACGGCAGCGAAATGCCCAGCGCCGCCATCTACTCCTGCTCCCCCAATGGGGGAGAACTCCACGTCGAAGGACATGGAATCCGCTACCCCCGCGGCCTGGGCTTCATCGGTCCCAATTGCTACTTCACCAACGATGGAATGGAGCTTCGCGGAACCCGGCCCGTCAAAAATGATCCCGACGCCCTGCTCTCCCTCACGCCCGGCGGCATCTGGTACGGCTGGCCCGATTTCACCACCGACCTCCACTCCATCGACGGCGACAAGTACCAGCCCCCCGCCGAGATGATCGCCAAGACCGGCTATTTCCGCGTGATCCCGGTGATCGACCTGGGCGAGAGACGCCGCGAGCTGTTCGACCCCTCACAGGATTATCGCTCGCTCTGGGCCGGCACCTTCGCTCCGCTTTCCGGCGCCGCCAAGCTCGATTTCTTCCCCAGCAGCGGCCCGTTCGCCAAGCGCACTGGCGGCCGCTACGCCATCGTCGCCCTCTCCGGCGACCGCGCCCCCTTCGCCACCAGCGGATACCCCATCGTCGGCCCCATCGGCTACAAGGTCGTCTCCGTCGACCTCGACAGCGAGAAGCATCCCGTCACCGACTTCCTGTTCAACACCGCCCGCGGCCCCGGAAGCGGCATCGACCCCAAAAACCCCAACCTCCTGGAACGCCCCGTCGACGTGAAATTCGGCCCCGACGGAACCCTCTACGTCCTCGATGGCGGCCGCATGGAAATGCACAATGGCCGCCCCCAATGGCAGCCCGGCACCGGCAAAATCTTCCGCGTCGTCCCCCAACCCGTCCCCGTCATGTACCACGACCCCAGCGTCAAGTAGCCGCCTGCGGAAATGTCACCAAATGTCACCTCCGGCGTGTTTGCTGCGGCGACATTTATCCTTGCTAATCTTGCTGGCAGCATTGCGGCTCTTAACATTTCAAGCTGGCACAGTTAGACGGAAGTCGATATGTCCCGGCTGCACGAGCGCGTAAAAAACCCCCGGATGGGGAGACCGGGGGCGAATGGGGTCAACGGCAAAGCCCAGAGCAGGAAAGGCGCCTCGGGCAGAGCCGCCAACCTGCGTAACTATAGCACGCCGCCCACCGGGCGCTAGTAAATTGTTGCTAGGGTCTTTCGGAAAAGCCTCGGCTTCTGGCCGGGAAACAAATGACCCCCGGCAACCCGGCCGGGGGTCGTCGGCGGTTGCAAAGGATCGTGCATCCTCGCCGTACACACGGCACCGCTGACAGGCGGCATCTTACACCCGGTTATATCGGTGTCGATATAATTTGTTCTAGGGTAAAGACGCCAGCTTGGGCGACTGTGAATAAAGAATCTCACGGCTCGGATCGACGCCGGGCCAGGCGGCCGACGCGTGCAATGCGCGGGCAAAATCGACCAATTGCCCTTCCGCCTCTAGAATGCCGTTCCAATGTCTGATGCCGTTGCCCGTAGTTTTCGTTCGCCGGCTGGCTGGACCTGCTTCTTGCTCACGGCCATCGTCGGCTTCGGTCTGGACCAGTGGAGCAAACAGGCGGCGTTCCGCGCCCTCTGTTCCGGGATCGAGCTGCGTGACGGCCACCCCCGCCCGGTCGACCCGCAGACCGTGCATTTCATTCCCTCGCTGATCGACTTTACCGTGACGACCAACGAGGGAGCCGTGTTTGGGATCGGGCAGGGGCAAAGGACGCTGTTTGTCGTCGTCTCCGCGGCGGCGATCCTCTTCATCGGATACCTGTACGTCACCTGCGGCCGTCAGCGCCTCTATCAGGTCCTGCTGGGGATGCTTCTGGCCGGGGTGCTGGGAAATCTCTACGACCGCCTGCGGTTCGGCTACGTCCGCGACATGATTCACGCCCTGCCGCGGTGGCCAAACCTCTTTCCCTACATCTTCAACGTCGCCGACTCCCTCCTGTGCATCGGAGTCGCCCTCATGATCGTCTACAGCATCTTCCATTCCCCCAGCCCGCAAGCCGAAAAACAGCAGGCCCCGGAAGCCGCGTGATTGCAGAGCGAGAATCGAGGAAAATTAATTGGAATGTTCTTCGGTCGCCCCGTCCCCGAATCGACAGCCCCTTCACAGGGAATCCAAACCCCTCCCAGCGGGCAATCTACCTCCCAAGGACGGGTCTCCGCCGGCTTGCCCTTCGCGACAGCGCTGATCACGTTCCTGGTATTCTCCCCGGTGCTGCGGAACGGGTTTGTGGACGTGTGGGACGACCAGACGACGATCACGCACAACCCCGACTTCAACCCCCCGCGGCTCGCCAATCTCCTGCACTACTGGGTTCCACCACCAAAAGACGAGTTTTATGTTCCCGTCCACTACACGATCGTGGGATTGACTTCGATGCTGGCGCGATCGACCTCCCGTGGCGGCGTCGTGGTTTTCAACCCCGCGCCCTTCCACGCAGCGAGCCTGATCGCGCACGCGCTGGCGGCGATGCTGGTGTTCCTGATCCTGATGCAACTGGTCAACAAGCCGTGGGCGGCGTTTGCCGGGGCGCTGGTCTTTGCCCTGCATCCGATTCAGGCGGAGGCGGTGGCGTGGGCATCGACGCTGTACACGCCGCTCAGCGGCATGCTCGGGCTGGCGGCGGTGTGGCAGTTCCTTCACTGCTCGCGGCAATCGGACCTCCACAACCGGCGGGCGGCGCGAATTCACTACGCCTCGGCGACGCTGTTCTTTGTGCTGGCGATGCTCACCAAGCCCGCCGCCGCTTCGGTGCCGCTGATCATCGCCGCCATCGAAATCGGCTGGCGGAAACGCCGGGCCCTCTCGCTGGCGCTGTCGCTGGGCGCGTGGATCCTGCTGGCCATCCCGATCGTCCTAGCGACCAAGTTGGGGACTCCGGCCGGCACCGTCGGACGGCTGGAGCCCTGGCAGCGCGCCATCGTCGCCCTCGACGCGGTCGCCTTTTACCTGGGAAAGATTTTCTGGCCGCTGCATCTGACGGCCGATTACGGCCGCTCGCCGAGCAACGTCCTGGCCGATCCGTGGGCCTGGTGGATCTGCCTGGTTCCCATCGCGCTATTCGTCATCGCCCGAATGCTGCGGGTCAGGGCGCCGTGGTTGGGAGCGGCGGTGGGCGTTTTCGTCGCCGGGCTTCTGCCCACGCTCGGCCTCGCCTCCTTCAATTTTCAGGCCTTCTCCACTGTGGCGAATCGGTTCGCTTATTTCGCGATGCTGGCAATCGCCATGATCGTCGCGATGGTCGCGTCGCGCCTGTCGAGCAAAGCGCTGGCGCCGCTGCTGGTCCTGACGGCCGGCGGGCTGGGGGCATTAAGCATTGTGCAACTGCGACAATGGCAAAATCCCTGGACGCTGTTCGCTTCCACCATCGAAGCCCGTCCGGACAGCAGAATCGTCGGAAGTAACATTCGCTTCATGTTCACCCCGGAGGTGGAAGCGCATTGCACGCTGCCACCGGCGCAGCTCGTCCGGCTGGGGGACCTGTTGATGGGACAAAGACGCGCGGCCCAGGCCGCCGCGGTCTACGACCTGGCGATTCTGCGCGGGTCCCGCGATTCGGCCACCTACGGCCGTCTGGCCGAGGCGCTGCTACAGAGCGAGAAACGCGCCGAGGCCGAACGCGCCGTCCGGGAGGCCCTGGTCTTGAACCCCAATGACGCCGCGGCCCACGCCACGCTCGGGGACCTTTACATCCGCGACGACGTGCAGCGGGCCGCGGAGGAATACCGACATGCGCTGAGGCTCGACCCGGGCAACGCCAGGGCCCGGCGCGGGCTGGCGGCGACTGGAGCCAATAACTGACCACCCCGTCAGCTTTGTCTCACGCGCCGGACTTGGCAGCCACGTTGATCTTGAATGACGCCGCGTGAAAGGTCATCGTCCCCTGCTCTCCCTCGCTCATCTCCCCATTGAAACCGTAAAAAACCTGCTTGCCGTTGCGGCGGTTGGTGATCAGGTTCCTCGACCTGAGCAGGCCCAGGTGGTGGGAAACAGTCGGCTGCGGCAGCCGCAGCTCCTGGCACAGGCTGCTCACGTTCCGCTCGCCCTGCGTCAGCAGGAAAAGGATCTTCACGCGCGTTTTGTCCGAAAGAAGCCGAAACAAAGAGACCAGCGGCTCCAAATCCTGCGACATAATTCCCCATTCCTTGCTGAGTGGTGCCGGGCGAGCAACTAACTGCACGAGCTAACTATAGCGTGGAGGGTAAAGCGGTCAAAGGGCGATTGCGCGAAAATACTACCTCGCTCAGGATGATCGCGTTAGCCCAGGCCGAGATTTTCGTACTCGGCGATGGCCTGAGGCAGCGAATCGATGACGTCGGCGGCGAGCACGCAGCGCCGGCCGAGGCGCCGGCCGGCCATCTCGCCGGCCTTGCCATGGATCCAGACCGCGCATGCCGCCGCGTCAAAACCCGACATTTTCTGAGCAAGCAGCGTGCCGACGATTCCGCTGAGCACGTCCCCGGTCCCCGCTTTGGAAAGGCTGCTGTCTCCGGTGGTGTTGATGTAGACGCGCTGGCCGTCGGCGACGACCGTCTGATAGCCCTTGAGCACGATGACCTGCCCGAAGGCGTTGGCGGCGGCGGTCGCAATATCGATACGGCCGGGTTGATCGGCCGGAACTCCGCTCCGTCCGATCAGCTTCGCCAGCCGCGACATCTCCCCCGGATGGGGAGTCAGGACCGCGTGGGCCTTGAAGTACGAAGGCCATCGTCTACCTGCCGCCAGAATGTTCAGCGCGTCGGCGTCGACGACCATCGGCTTCTCCAGCCGCACGAGTTGCGAAAGCCGAACTGCGGCCTGCGGGCTTTTGCCCAGCCCCGGGCCAATCACCACGCTGCCGGCAACATCGGCCGCCTGAAGCAGGGCTTTGCTTCCGCCCGTATTGCTGAGCGCCAGTCCGATGAGCTCCGGAGTGACCGAAAGCGCCGCCGCCAGAATCCCCCGCGGCACCGCCAGTTGCACCAGCCCGGCGCCCATCCGCAGCGACGAAGTCCCCGCCATCACCGGCGCGCCCAGCATTTGGTCGTTGCCTCCGACGATCAGCACGCGGCCGAACATGCCCTTGTGCCCTTCGATCGGCCGCGGAGGAAGCTTTGGCAATTGTGTCACGTGAGTCATATGGACAGCCGGTCGGAGGCAAATCGCTTTTCAATCACCGCGCCCCCCGGGCACAATAGCCACGATACATCCGAAGGAGGAACCCGTGAAAGTTACAGGCATCTCAAGCCCATACCGACGCGCGAGACTCGCTGAGGTTCTCCGCGGCACACCCTTTGCTCTTCCGGTGCACCGGCCGTCATGGTGACGGTCGCGGAAACCGGAGGAACTTTTATGCTGGCGGTTCTGGCGACTTTGATGTTGGCGGCGGCGGGTTGGGCGCTGATCACTTACCTTTTCACGGGAAGCTTCGGGCTTGCGATATTGGTATTCATCGTTTTGAAGCTGATTGGCCGCTGAGCCCGACATCGCCGTCGTACTCTTCGCTTGTGAAGGCCTGGCGGATGGCTTCCTCCTGGGGTGGCTCCGATCGGGTCCCATGCGATGTGATCTTGTCGTACGCGTCGTTCACGCGCGTGGCCCGGCGGCCAATGGCGGCAAGGTATTCCTGACAAAACTGGTCGGCGGCCGCTTGCGCGGCGGCCTGCTCGGCTCGCAGGCAATCCGCAGCCGATTTCGTGAAACTCAGCCCGTCGATCTTTCCTGCGATCCGCTCGGCCAACTCGTCCCCTTTCTCGAACACCTGCACGCCGATCTGGCGGTGCCCTTCCTCGTGCACCACCAGCGCCGACGGCGGAGCGGGGGGCAGCCAGATCACAATTCTCAGCCGCAGCGTCAGCCGCATCCCCTCCACGCGAACGGTCGTGCTGCATGCGGCGTCATCCGATTTGCGCGCCGTGACCTTGTAGTCGACATCGGCCGAGCAATCGAACTGCGACTGCGTGACCGCCGCCTCTCCCGCGGTGAGCGGCGGCATGTCCGCCGGTCGATGCGCCGGATCGAACGTGCGGCGCTCGACGGTCGGCGGCTTGCGATCGATCGTCACCTCCGCCGACGCCATCTGCCGGCCCAGCGCAATCACGCCGAAAAGTAAACCAACAGCTAGCTGTGCGTTGCGAGCGAAATTGCGGGCCTGCGAGGGCGAGCCTCCAGGCGAGCCGCGGCGGGGCAGGAGCCTCGGCCTCCGGCGATACCGAATGGCTTGAGCACAGCACGACATTGCCTTCAACAATAGCTATCGTGGGAGCAAATGGACACTGACATCGCGGATCGCGGGTTCCGCCAAAAGGAGGTTTCATGTCGAAGCTAACCGTGGAAGGGGTTGGAACGTTCGAGGTGCCGCAGGACAAGCGGCTGGTGAATGCACTGAGCGACGAAGCGCAAATCGATCAGCTTCACGCGTGCGGCGGATTCGCCCGCTGCACCACCTGCCGCGTTCAGTTTGTGGTCGGCGAGCCGGAGAAAATGACGCAGGCGGAGAAAGACGTGCTCACCGCCCGCGGCCTGATCGGCCAGCCAGACCTGCGCCTCAGCTGCCAGATTCTCTGCGATCACGACATGAGCGTCCGCGCCATCAGCCGCCTGGCCGGCAGCGGACGCGCCGACGCCGGCAAGCGCCCCGAGGACCAGATCACGCCCCCGCCGGTCTGGACGCAAAAGTAGACCCGCCATCGGGCCGATCGATTTGAATCTCGCGCGTCTGGTCGCCCGTCGGCTGAATGGTCACGCGGATATGATCGGCGGGCAAAAGCTTTTCGACGCGCCCGGCCCACTCGACAACCACGACGCCGTCCTGCTCCAGCAATTCGGAAAAGCCAATCGCCTCGAAATCTTCGGCGCCGGCAACGCGGTAGGCGTCCAGGTGATGCACCGTCAGACGGCCGCCCGGATAGACGTTGAGCAACACGAACGTCGGACTGCTGACCGCTCGCGCCGGCCCGCCCAGGGCGCGGACCAGTCCTCTGACGAATTGCGTTTTGCCGGCGCCCAGTTCCCCGTGCAGCGCGACGCATTCGCCGCCGCCCAGCGACCGCGCCAGCTCCCCGGCGATCGCCTCCGTCTCGGCGACGCTGTTAGACTGCCGAATCATCGCATTCCGTTCGTCCACGCACCTCTTATGTCTTGCATGTCTGGAAATGTCGCATTTTATCGAACGACTGCAACTGCGAAGCGAGCTTCGTGGTCGAGCAGCCAACGTTTGTGCGGCAGGCCGCTGCCGAAACCGGTGAGCGAGCCGTCCGCTCCGATGATGCGATGACATGGGACGACAATCGGGATTGGATTGGCGCCGTTGGCGGCGCCGACCGCGCGGCTCGCTCCTTTGCGGCCCAGCTTCATCGCTAGTTGCCCGTAGCTCAGCGTGGTTCCGGCTGGAATAGATCGCAATGCCTCCCACACCTCACGCTGGAAGGGTGTGCCGGCAGTCGCCGTTTCAACGTCCGCCAGAGCGGCGATGTCGCCTTCAAAGTAAGCCGCGAGAGCTTGCTCGAGCGACGCCGGCGCGGCGCCCGCTTCGAGCCTGACCTCGCCATAATGGGTGCGCAGGAGCCGAAGCATTCGCGCTTCGTTCTCGGCGAACTCCAGAGCGCGGAGGGTTCCATCCTCGTCGGTTACCAGCAGCAGTGTCGCAATGGGCGAGGCCCATCGATCAAGCCGTAATCGCATGATAAGTCTCCTTTGGTTTGGCCAATGAAATCTGTGGGATGTCCGCCTCGGCCATCCAAAGATGCAGGACGGCGTAGGCCCGCCACGGACGCCAACGCTCGGCGCGGGCCAGAAGTTCCGACGCGGCGGGGCGTCGTCCGTTCAGGGCGAATCTTCGTTGCACGCCAACATCACCCGCGAGGAACGCGTCAGTCTCGCCAAGCGCCCGCATGGCGATGTATTGCGCGGTCCACTCGCCGATGCCGGGGAGGTTGCGCAGACGGTTCACCGCTTCGGCCAGGTCGCGACGGGGATCGAACAGGCGCTTGTCGGTGTCAATCGCAGCCGCAACACCCGCAAGGCATTCCAAACGGGCCCGCGGCATGCCGATGCCGGCCAGTGCGCTGAGCTTGAAGTGCTCGGGTCGCGGGAAGGCATGGCTCAGGTCCGGCACTTCGGCGCTGTGCGTCACCGGCGTGCCAATCGTGGCAACGATCCGGCTGGCAAGCTGCGTCGCCGCTCTGAGCGTAATCTGCTGGCCGAGCACGGCGCGCACGGCAATCTCGAATCCGTCCCAACCCCCCGGCACGCGCAAGCCGGGCCGGGCCGCAACCAGCGGCGCCAGCACGGGATCGTTCGACAGAACGCCGGCGATCGCACCCGGTTCGGCGCTCAGATCGAACATCCGGCGGACACGCGCGATGATCGCAGCCAGCGCGTTCAGACGCCCGAACCGCACGACCACGCGCAGCGCCGATTGCTCCGGTGCGTGAGAAACCGTGATCGAACCCGTCACATCATCAAGCTCGATGACGCGGCTGTAGCTCTCATTCGCGACAACCTCGAGCCCGGCGATCGCCCGCACCTGGAGGAATCGAATCATCGATGCCCAGTCGTAGGGCGGCCGGTACGGCAGCAACAAGGAGATTTCGGCGGCCGATGAGGTTGCGGCCTCGCGCCGGCGAAGTTCGCGGGGCGGGCGGCGGTAGAGTTGCTGGAACGTCTCATTGAACCGCCGCACGCTGCCAAAGCCGCTGGCGAGCGCCACCTGGATCATCGAGAGATCGGTCTGATGGATCAGTTGCTTGGCGAGCAGGACGCGGCGCGTTTGTGCCACCGTTACCGGCGCAGCTCCAATACGCTGGCGAAACAGGCGGCGAAGCTGCCGTTCGCCAATCCCCAGCCGCTCGGCCAGCGATGCGACATCGCCGTCATCCAGTGCGCCGCCTTCGATGAGCTTGAGGGCGCGCGACACGGTCGCCGAGGTGCCGCGCCATGCGTCAAGATCGGGCGAGCTTTCCGGGCGACATCGCAGGCAGGGCCGGAAGCCGGCCTCCTGCGCCGCCGCGGCGGTCGGCACAAAACGACAATTCTCAAGCTTGGGCGGCCGCGCCGGGCAGATCGGCCGGCAGTAGATGCCCGTCGTCTTCACGCACGTGAAGAACCGCCCG
>DATHPP010000241.1:0-32715 GCA_035483795.1 Tepidisphaeraceae bacterium
GCGCGGCACCTTCTGCCTTCCAAGCCCCATCCCGGCACCCCAACCCCGGACAATCACCCGCCTTGATACAGGAAAGGCAAATTTACGAAATCTACTCAGGCAAGCGACCGCCGGGCCGAACGGGATTACCAAAATGTCCCATGTTTTGGGCGAAACGGGACATTTATCGTATTTTTGCGTGAGACATTGCCGGGCTTAACATCTGAGCGCCCCATCGCTTTGCCCAGACCGCCGCGGATGCGAAGCGGATCGGCTTATCCCATCCGTGGAAGGAGGCGCAGCAAGAATTTTCCGGATTGCAACCGTCACGCCGACTTGGCATCATCCCCATCACACTTATGCACGGGGAGACTTACGGTGGGAAAATCACCACAGTCGATTGCGCATCGATTCGCGTTGCTCGCAACGGATCGCGGTTACGTTTTCACAACGGAACGGCTGGAGCGGCGGCGGCTACTCGCCACGACCCTGCTCTATGCCGCGCCGGCCGGAGTCGCGCCGGACCAAATCACGTTAATAAGGTCGGTGTCACAGTTGGAGATCGTCGACGGCGCTCAGGTTGTTGCGTCGCAAGCCGCAGACCAGACCGCCAGCGTCGAAATTGATGGCGCGGCTGGCCGCGACACATGTCTCACAATCGACTACTCGAATGGCGCGCTTGACTTACCGATCGCCTACAACGGCGGACATGGTGGGTTCAACTCCCTGAGCGTTCAGGGCAACACAGAATCGCACGAAAGCTTCTCGGCTTCTGGTCCGCACAGCGGCCTTATCAGGCTTGGAGCCTCGACCATCTCGTACACTAACCTCAGTCCGATATCCGACACAACCGCTGCGACGAATTTCACAGTAACCGGAACATCAGGGCCGGATACAATCAACATCGTCGATGGCCCGGTCGTCGCAGGATTTCAGACGACGCAGGTCAATAGCGGTAGCCCGTCCACCTTCGAATTGGTGAACTTTGCCAACAAGACAAACGTGACCATCGCCGGTGGCGGTGGAAATGACAGCTTCACTCTCAACACAACCCTCGTAGCGGCCGGCTTGGGATCTCTAAACCTCTCCACCAGTAGTGGCAGCAACAGTTCGATCAATGTGCTCGCAAATTCGGTTGCCACCACCCTGGAGAACTTGGGCACCGCCGCGACCATCAACGTCGGAAATCAGGGACTGACATCTGGGATCAAAGCCAACGTCAACCTGATCGATTTATCCTCCACCTCTACCTATCGGATCGATGATTCGGCTGACACAACGGCTCGAACCGTCGATCTCGACAGCGGCTCCATATCGGGCCTATCGCCGGGGTCATTTTCGGAAGACAATCCCCCTAAGCAAATGACCGTCTTGGGCCCGAAAGCAGGCAGCAGTTATACGGGCAGATTCTTTGGCTGGCCCGACATCACCGTTGTAGGCGGCGCGGGCAATGATACCATGAACATGGGGGGCACGTTCCAAAACGAGTTTGCGAGCGTCGACGGCGGAGGGGGCACCAACAGCATCACTGTTCCAATCGCGGGTAACGACGGCGCGATCAGCGTGGGGAGCAACGGCGGCCTCACCAATTTGACACTCGATGACACAAGCGGCTACTCGGGAGTCATCGCTGACAGCTCCGCTGGAGGCTTCCAAAACAACGGGAGGGTGAATTATGGTCCGGTCAGCTCGCTCACGGTGGATGTGGGCGGCACCAGCCCGTCGCTGGAGATCGACGCCACGCCGGGCCCCACCATCATCAATGAAACGACTGCGGCATCTGTGACGGTCGACGGCGCCAGCAGCAACATCACGATCAACGGAGCCGCTGCCAACGACTTGGTCGACGTCAGCTATGCAGGCCCTGGGACGATTACCGACGGCACGGCAATCACCTTCGCTGGTGTCGCCGGCGACATGTTGTCAGTCTCCGCGTCGGGTACCGCCAGCACTCTGAGTGTCGTCCCGGGCGACCTGACTTTTGGCAGCCTTTCTGTCAAGTATTCCGGCATCAGCTCACTCAGTTTGTCCGCGGGGACTTTTAACGTTAGCGGCGACTTGGGCGCGATCAATCTCTCCGCCACCGGGAGCAACACGGTCGTGAATCTGAATTCAGGTCAAAACCTTTCCGGCCTGAGCGTTGCGAACGCCCGAGTAAATCTATCCGCGAACGGCGGCGACCTGCTCTCGACTAACAGTTTCAGTCTGACCAACGGCGGAACCTTTGATCTTGCTAATAACGTTATGCTGGTCCACTACCTAAGTGGTTCCGACCCGGTGGCAACGATCCGCTCGTACCTCGCGGTCGGCTACAACAACGGCGCGTGGAACGGCACGCCAGCTGCGACCACCGGCGCGATCACCTCCGCCACGGCGCAGGGCAATCCGAATCACAACACCGCCATCGGCTACGCCGACTCGGCGGATGGCCAGGGCGTGAACACGACGCCGAACACGATCGAGCTGAAATACACGCTATACGGCGACGCCAATCTCGACGGGCAGGTGAATAGCGCCGATCTCCAGATCCTCCTTGCCTCCCTCAACCGCCCCGGTTCCTGGGACCAAGGCGATTTCAACTACGACGGGCAGGTCAACAGCGCGGACCTTCAGTCGCTGTTGTTCACGCTGAACACGAGTCTGGGGAACCAGGCGACGCCGCTCATGATGCAAGCGGCATCAGGCGCGCCCCAACCCGGGTCGACCGCAACGGCGGCAACAGCGCCAACAATCACGTCCACAACCCCGCTCAGGACCCCGGTCATACCGGCAGCGCCGCACCCTCAATCCACTGGCCGGCGAACACGCAAATACCATTGATCGACCTCGGTAACTTTGCCGCGGAATTCAGTCCGGGGAGTCGTTTGAAACCGGGCTCTTCGGCGAGCTCACGCATCGCCCGCCGTGTTACTGAACTGGGCGTGTCGTGGCGACGTCGAGCGCGAGAGCGTGGTGGGCCTCGCGGCGTGCGATCTGGCAAATCATCCACTGGTCGGTGTCGGGTCCGATGTCGCCGTCGTCGACTCGAGGAAGACGCAGGAAATCGGCTTCGGCCGCGCTCAAGGCGGCTGCCGACTCGGCGCCTTTGCCCATTTCCCGCAGAGCGATCGCCAGATAGAAGCCGACAGCGGCTCGGTCGGAGTCGGTTTCCACTGCGGTCCGAATTCTGACAAAGGCTTCGGCAGCGTCAGGGAAACGCCCGGCACGAAACGCGAACAGACCACGGCCGATCGCTGTGAGCGGCGCGGTTGCGACATCGCGGGCAGGCGCGGCCAACATCGTCAGGTCCGCGATCCGGGGCATGTTGGTCTCGGCAGGTTTCTCCAAAAGACAGACCTCAATCGCCCTGGCGACCGAGCTGGCGTCGGAAAGGTCAAACTCGCGATTCAAAATCCGGCGGCAGACATCGTGATAGCCTGCGGCATCCCCTTCGAGCAGGCAGGTGCAGGCCTGCTGGGTCGCCCAGGACAGCCTTCGCGGTTCGGCCCGCATCGCTTCGTCCAGATCGCTCTGCGCCTGCGCGAATTCGCCGAGTCGCAGGTGCAACTGGACAATCGTGCCGCGGCGTGTCGAACCGTTCGGATGATCTGCCAGTGATTTGGTGTCGTGCGCCAGTTGAATTTCCAGGGCCTCCCTGCTCAGCGATGCCGCCTCGTCGCGGCGTCCTTCGTCGCGAAGCAGCGGAGCGAGGTCCCCTAACAGAATGGCGACCATCGGGTGGCTGGGACCGAAAACGCGTTTTTCCATTTCCAGAGAACGACGCAGATCGGACTCGCCGCCGCTCAGGTCGCCCTGCGCGCGCTCGATGTTTCCGAGCAATCGCAGCGTCCAGGCGATGTCGGGGTGATCGGGGGGCAGGATCTGTCGCTGCAAGCCCAGGGCTTCGATCCAGAGTTCCTTTGCGCCCTTCAGGTCGCCGCGCTCCTTGCGGATGGCCGCCAGATTGCTCAGGTTGCGCGGCACGTTGCGGTAGCGGTCCCCGTGCAATTGCCTGTCGATCGCAATCGCCTCGCGGAGCAGAGGCTCGGCGGAATTGAAATTTCCGCGGCTCATTTCTGCCACGGCCAGATCGGTCAGGGCGATCGACCGCAGCCCCTGACCCGCAGGGATTTGGGCGCTCAAGTCGGCGGCACGTCGCTCTGCGGCAACGGCGCCGGCGTGATCGCCTTTGGCGCGCAGGATTTCGCCCAGATTGATCAGAGCGGATACCACGTCGCGATGGCGCTCGCCCAGAAGCTTCTGCTCGATGGCAAGTGCTTTGCGCGTCAGTTCATCGGCGGCATCCTCGTCCGGACGCATATGCAGCGCCCAGGCGACGGCAATCATGCTCTGGGCGGTTTCGCGGTTGTTGTCGCCCAGAACGCGCTGGCGGATTTCCATCGCCTTTCGGACCTGGGCTTCGGATTGAGGGAACAAGCCCAGCGAATCGTACGAGCGGCCCAGGGTCATC
Organism: Tepidisphaeraceae bacterium; assembly: GCA_035483795.1. GTDB lineage: Bacteria > Planctomycetota > Phycisphaerae > Tepidisphaerales > Tepidisphaeraceae > DASXMX01. Next base: position 4,430 of record DATHPP010000241.1, read on the forward strand.
CGGATGCCCGCCTCGACGAGCGGCTGGTCCTTCAAGGAGCCTCGATCGAGGTCGCGGCTGGTGCGATCGAGAATGTCGCTGACCAGCACTTTCTTGCCCCGGGCCCGGTCAGGGTCGGCGGAGTTCAGCATCTCGGCAAGGAAATTGCTCATCTGCTCGGCCTGGGCGAGCGAAATCTCCGCTCGTTGACGGTCGTGTTGGGCGCGGACGAGCCCTAGGATGGTGCCGCCCAGGCCGAGCATGAGCGCGACCACCAGCGCAAAGGCCGCGAGCAAAGGACCACGGCGGCGCCGTGCAAACTTGCGCATTCGGTACAGCGAGTTCGGGGGCGCGGCCAGCAGCGGTTCGTTGGCCAGATAGCGCAGCACGTCGTCACGCAGGGCGGCCACAGTTTCATACCGCTGCGAGCGGTCCCGGGCCATCGCCCGCTCGACCACCCACTGCAATTCTCCACAGACGACGCGGGCGAGCGTCCGTCCGCCGACCCCGCGGCAACGGGCCACTTCCGGCGAGGCGGCCGCGTTGATCCAGAGCCAGTCACGGAGCCTCGGCGGCTCCTGTTGCGCGACCGTCCGTCGCGACTCCGCGGAGGTCGCCTCACCGACGGTCGGCCGACCTTGTGGGGGGCTCCCGACGAGCAGCTCATAAAGCAACACGCCCAGCGAGTAGATGTCGCTGCGGGTGTCGATGTCGGCCTTGCCATACCCCAACTGCTCCGGCGACATGTACTGGGGGGTGCCCAGGAAAAATCGCGGCTCCCCCGTGGGCTCGAGCCCGGCGAGGGTCGCGTCAACGGCCTTGGCGATTCCGAAATCGATCACTTTCGGCGCCGGCGCCCCGTCCACCATTGCGACCAGGATATTGGAGGGCTTGAGGTCGCGATGGATGATCCCCTTTTGATGGGCATGCTGCACGGCCTGGCAAACGAGGGCGAAGAGTTCGAGGCGGCGCGGGACGGGAAGTCGCCGGGCATCGCAGTATTCGGTGATCGGCAGCCCCCAGAGCAGCTCCATGGCAAAGCAGGGCCGGCCATCGTCGGTGGTGCCGGCGTCGAAAATCCTGGCGATGTTCGGATGATCCATCATCGCCATTGCCTGCCGTTCTGATTCAAAGCGGGCGATGATCGGCCGGCTGTCGGTCCCCAGCTTTGCGATCTTCAATGCGACTTCCCGGCGGATCGGGTGGTTCTGGCGAGCCCGGTAGACGACCCCCCAGCCTCCCTCTCCGAGCCGCTCGATGATGCTGTAGCGGCCGCCCATGATGCCGTCGCATTCGACGGATTCGATGTCATGCACCGCAGCACCTGACAGCGTGTGCGATTCCAGCCCCCCGGACGTCGGACAGCGCAGAAAGTCGGCTGACTGTCGACTCATCGAGAGGAGCGATTCGACCTCGCCGCGAAGCTCCTGGTTGCCATCGCAGACCCTTTCCAGATAAGCGCTGGATTCCCCCGGCGCCCGCGTGGCCGCCTCGTTGAAGATCTCCATGACCCTGGTGCTCGGCGGCTTACCCATGTGGATTCGCTCGAGGGCAATGGGGTTATCAAAACGATCACGAACCGGCCTTTGCTCCGTTGCCGTACAACTCGCGGTAGAGCCATACGCGGGCGTAGCTCCAGGCACGATCGACGGAACGTCGGCCCATTCCCAGCGAATCGGCGGTTTCCGCGACGGATAGCCCGGCGAAAAAGCGGAACCGCACGACGGCGGCAATGTCGGGCGTATGCTCCTCCAGGCGCTGAATTGCCTCGTCCAGGGCCAGGACTTCCTCGCAATCGCATCGGTCGGCCAGGTCAAGAAGGTGGATCGGCAACGGCTTGGAGCCGCCGCCTCGCTTCACGCGCCCACGGGTGCGGGCGTGTTCGATCAGAATCTGGCGCATGGCTTCCGCGGCGGCGTGGAAAAAATGGGCGCGGTTCGACCAGCAAATGTTCCTCTTGCGGGCAAGACGAAGGTACGCCTCGTGAACCAGCGCGGTCGCCTGAAGGGTGTGCCCGCAGCGCTCCAGAGACATCCGCTTGCGCGCCAATTCCTTCAGCGATTCATAAACCAGGGGAAACAAATCGGCGGTCGAAGCTGGAGCGCCCTTCGCGGCCTGTTCCATGGGACAGACCAGAATCGCGTCTCGATCACTCTCGTGACGGTTCGCTCCCTGCCGCATATCGCAACGAACTTCCTGAACCGGAAAGGTGAAGTAACCTATCCTAATGATGCGCCTCGTCGAAAGCAATCCTTGATCAGGCACCGACTTGCGGCGCTTCCATCTCTGGCAGATGACACCAGCGCGCACCCAACCGCTTGATAGCGGATTTTTTTTGGCGCACCGCCGACAGATCTGTCGCTTTGAAGCTCGGGGATTTGCAGGTCGGGAGGCGACGATGGACTCACGCACGGCGGGGCGGTTGCGGGCGAAGGACATTTCGGGGAAATACCAGACCAGGGCCGCCAAGCGGGCAAAGATCCGGGCGGTTTGCGAGTTGATGGAGCGGCGGCTGCTCCTGACTGCGACGCTGGACAACCAGATCCCGACCACGATCACACCTTCCAGCGTCGCTCAGACTCTGCTGGCCCCCGGCAACAACAGCTATTCGTTGACGACGGCGTCGACCACTTCCGCGACGTCCTCCGCCTTCCGCTTCGCGGTGAACAACGCCGCCGCCGGGCAACCGACGCAGTTCTCTACGTCCGTGCCCTCGGGCGTGACGTCAGCGGACGCAGCCATGGCGCTGTACGACGCCAGCGGAAACCGCCTCCAACTCCAGGATGCCGACGTAGGTAACGACGCCGACGAGTCGTTCTCCGTCGCGCTGCAATCGGGGCAGCAGTATGAGATCGAGTTCTTCGGCCTGAAGCTGAGCGGTGCGACCGCGCAGGCAGTGACCCTCAACATCAACCCCGGTCCGCAGGCCCAGGGCAGCGGCATCACGCTCAACCCGTCGTTCGGGACCGGATCGCTGACAACCAATGCGGCTCCGAACGCGTTTACCTCGTCGACCAGCGTTCGATACTTTCCCATTAACTTTCTGGATGCCGGCACGTCGGGTTCGATCTCGCTGGCGGCGGCGGGACCGGACGCGTCCGTCGATGCGACGCTCTTTCAGTTGCCCCGGTTCACGATCGGCGGCTTCGGCAGTACGCCAACCTGGACTGTGGTCGCATCAACGACCACGACCCCCGGCGGCCCGGGCACAATTCCGGTGACGCCCGCAGCCGGCACGGACGTGACTGACGGCAACTACGTGCTGGCGGTTGCGCCGCTGGGTTTCTCCGCCGCCGCTGAACCCGTCACCATCACTCTCAGCACAGGCAACCTGCTGAGTGCCCCGGCCACAAACATCGCGACCGTCGTCGGCTCGGTTCCCCAATCAATCACGGCGGTCGGAACCGTGGGGGGAACGGTAAGCAGCAGCATCACCGGGTCGGCGGCACAACTCTATTCCGTGACGGCGCAGTTCACAGGAACGATGAACGTGGACTATGCCCCGGCGGCATCCAAGCCGCTGCTGAGCATATACGGCCCGGGCGGAACTTCGCTGATTGCCGTTTCAAGTTCGACCACCGCCGGCGCCGATGCGTCGGCGTCCTTCCCGGTCACTGCCGGCACGACCTATTACCTGCTGGTCGGCCCCGATGCGCAGGCTGGCGTGAACGACACGTTCACGCTGACCACCTCGGAAAGCTACACACCGACGCCGATCGCGGTCACCTCGACGCTCGGTCAGACGACCGGCCTGAACCTCGCCGCCTCGGCGGGCGCGAGCTTCTTTCAGCTTTCGCCGATCGGCGGAAGCAGTTTCCTGGCGATGCAGATCGCCCCGGCCAGCGGATCGAATCTGGTCGTTCAAGCCACGGTCATCGGGCCGTCCCAATCAGCTCAGACGTTCACTGCCGCGGGCGCAGGGCAGCCGCTCCAGATCGTGCTCAACCAGCTCGGGAATCCCGGGCCGTATGACGTGATGCTCACCAGCACCAGCGGCACTGGAACCGCGACGTTCAAATACGTGGCGCTGACGGTGCCGCAGCAGATCACGATCAATCAACTGACCAACGTTACGATGAACCTCGCGTTGGGTGGGGTGACGACATCGGCGCTTCCGACGACAACCGGTGTCCTGGCAGGCGTGCAATACTATCAGCCCGACCTTCCCGCCGGTGCCGCGGCAAGCACCTACAGCGTTCAGACCGGTGGCGGAGCGACGGCCATCCTGCTGCACTACGTTCAGAACGGTGGCGTGCTGCGGCTGGCAGAATCGGCGCAATCCAACGCCAGCGGGTTTGCTTCAGTCTCCGACAACTCGACCGGCAATGTTCTGCACGCGATCGCGGCATTGCCAGTGAATTTCAGCGGCTCAGGCACCGTGCAACTTACCGTTTCAGGACCGCTGCCAAGCGGAATCGGATTAGCGTTCGTGCCCAACGCGCTGCCGGGACAACCGGCGCCGTCGCAAGGTTTTCAATCCAGCCTGCTGCTGACCGGCGTCGCGCTGACGACTCAACAGGAGATCGATCTCTATTCAACTCAGCTTCCGTTCGATCTGACCAACACCAGCACGAGCCTCACGTTTACCCCGGTCGATACGGGTGGGCCATTGCACGTGACCGTTTCGATTCTGAGCGGCACCAACACGCTGATCACCAGCGGCACCAATACCGCCGGTCAACCGTTGACCATTCCCCTATCGAGCATCACGCCCGGCGAATCGTTGCGTTTTGAAGTGACTCCGGTGGCCGGCTCGAATCTGGGTAGCGGGAAATACGGCCTGTCGATGACGGTCAACACCACCGATCCGCGGCCGTACCTCGTCACGGAACAATCGTTCCTTCCGTTCAGCTCCTCGCCGGTGTCCGGGCAGAATTACTTTCCGCAGAATCTGGTGCCGACGGTGGTTCCGCTGGGTCCGACCGGCGTCGTCGGAGACTTCACCTCCAGCACGCCGTACAACCCCACCAACGGCGCTGGCTCGATCCAGGTATACGAGATTTCGCCCCCGTCTAACCCTATCCCTTGGCCCACGGGGATCCAAGTCACGACGACGGACCTGGATCCGAACATCAACACGAACTTCGCCCTCTTTTACCAGAATCCCAGCTCGAGCACGCCGAATACCTACATTCTGCTTCCGGGCACTTCCGTCAATTTTGATTACTACCCTGGCGATCGGTCATCAATCGATGCGCGGATCATCGACATCAATGTTAACGACATGCCGACTGTCTTCATCAACGAGATCGCTCTAGGGATCGCGCCGATCTATGCGGTGGTGATGAACGAACAGGGAACGCAAGGGCATTTCAACATCTCGGTTACTGCCGTTCCGACAACAACCACGGGGCCGGGCACCGGTGTGCCGGCGGCGGTCATGCCGTTCGCACCTAGCTCCGGCCTGGCCGACTTGAACCCGGCGGCTTATGAGGTGACGGCCACATCGAACAATGAGACCTTCTCGATTCGCGCGCCGGTCGACGTTGGAACTGGTGCTGCAACTTTGACGGTGTCAGGCGGCGCTTCCGGTCAGGCCTTCTCCGCCGACATCTCTAACCCGCCGCACGGAATTATCGCAGGTCAATCCCTCGACTTCGGCACCGGAACGTTCAATTCGTCAGGAACCGCAACCATCGTTCTGGGCAACCAGAGCATCGGACTTCCCATCGCGCCGTTAAGCCCAGGAGGGTCATTTAACCTGACTGTTGGCGTCACATCGGGAACGTTCCCGGCGGGCGGCCTGCTAGTCAGCGATTTGACGATCGGACGGGCCTCGGTGAGCCCGATCGCATCCTCAACTCCGACCAACTATCCGTTGGCCAACGGTTTCAACTCGGCGATCAGCCGCATCGATCCTGCTCCCAACGGCGCCTTTACCGATGGGCTGTCCTTAATCGGTACAAGCGACACGGCGGACTTCAGCATCTCCACCGCCGGACCGGTGGTCATTCACATGCAGTTCCCCAGCTCGGCAGTGGGCACCACCCTGGGGCTCTACCAGAGCGGAGAGCACGCGACAGTGGTCAATCAGTTCACTACGACTTATGCAAGCAATGGTGTGCTGCTCGATTCACAAAATAAAACGGATGCAAACGGACTCTATACCATCAACGCCAATTTGCTGCCCGGGACCTATTTCGTCGTCGGCTCCAGCTCGACCAGCTTCTCCTTTCTCGCTCACGCAAGCTGTACGTTTACCGGCACGTTCCCGGCATTCCAGGCCGGAGTGCTGACCGTCAACCCGACGACGGGCAACAACACCGTCGCCGAGGAAACCACGATCAATCAGGAAGCCAGCAGCAGCGGCGGAGCCACCGACGAAGAACCCACATTCCTCGACAGCCGATTCACGACCAACATGTACAGCTTCACGTGCCCGGCCAACATCACCGGGCAACCGATCAGCGTCTTCATCGCCGACACGGCGAATAACGTTCCTCCCTCTTCGGAGACGGGCTACGGCAATATCAATCTATTCCTCTATCGCGATGTGAATGGAGTGTTTACGAACGTCGGGTTCGCGGTTTGGGCAATTCGCAATTCTGGATCCTCGCCGTTCCAGGATGGCTTCACGCTGGTCTCCACCGACACACCCGTTCCCGGGGCGGTCTACTACGTCGAAGCCGATTTGAACGGCTACGAGATACCCGCGTACTTCGGCGTCAGCGTTCCGATTATCACCAGCGGCCTGCCCGATTACAGCGTGCAGCCGATCACGCTTGCCGCCGACCGCGGAAAGACCCGCGTCACATCGTCGATCATCAACGAGTCCTATACGGCGGCGCCGCCGTCGACTCTACTGCTTCAAACGGGCAGCGTCAGCAGCAGCCGGCTGCTCTTCCCGCTGGCGCCGTTCGCCACCTATCCGATCTCGTTCGACTGGACACCGGACGCCCTCACCGACGTCGTGACCGTCACTGCCGATCCAAACGACACCGTGATGGAGTTGAGCAAAGCCAACAACACCCAAAGCACGGCGCTGAGTTCGGTCGACCACGCGACTCCGTCGGCAAACATTCAGCAGCTCGATACGAACATGAGCGGTGAAGGCTCCGCGGCGCTGAGCACCGGCGGCGTCACCTGGGGCCGATATATCTCGGGTGTCACCGGTCAAACATCGACGATCGAGGTCCGGGCATCCGACAGTGGCGCGGGAAATCTCTACGAGCTGTCCGTCGTCGGCCCGCCGGGCGTCAACAATCCGGCGATCATCTACGATGCCCAGATTTTCACTGGCTTTGCAGACGAGGTCACCGCAGACTTCCCGATTGATTTTGGTCAATTGATGCCGACCTCCGCCAGCAATCCGAACCTGATCAAGTTCGCGGCCATCGACATATTCGGGCTCGCATCTCCCACGACGCCCGTGAACCTGGACGTGATTCAGCCGCCCAGCTACCTGACCGGAGGAATTCCCACCGCCGGCAACACGGGCGCGGGTGGGACCATCACTTTCTCCAAAACCAACTACCAGTTTACTTACGCCTTCCAGGACGCCATCATCAGCTACAGCGCCTCGCTGAACACGCTGCTTGGGGTGCAGGCGCCGGCCATCGGCACGGAGCCGGTCGCATTCCTTGTGGCGATCGACGCCAACGGCACTGGCGGACTCAACCCAAGCGTCGGGGTGCCGCTCAATGTCTCCGGTGAAGTCAGCATCAGCGCCTTCAACGACAACCTCTTCGACAAGCATTACACCCCGGCCGACGCCAACAATACCGTCAAGTTCAACTCGAACATGATTCTGTCGGGAGCGACGCTTTTGCCCGGCTCGGCTTCAGTGACTTTGCAGATCAGCAAGCTCCAGCTCTTCCAGATCAAGTCACCGCTCATTCCGCTGTTCACTCTGGGTATTCCGGGCGTGGCAGACGTCAGCGCCGGCATCAAGTTCCAGTTCGGCGCTACGCTCAGCGCCGGGGTCAAACTCGGAACCGATCCGACCGACGCCACCAGTGCAACCGCCTATTTCGACTCGCTGGGCGTGATGTCTCCGACGTTCATTGAGCCGTCGGTCACCGCTTCGGCGACCGTCTCCGGGCAGGTCCAGGTGGCGGGGCTCGATGTAGCTTCGCTCAGCGGAACCGTCGGGCTCGAGCTGGATTTCATTGCCGGCCTGGATAACAGCAATCCGGACGCGGTTTTCTCGCCATCCGACGCCCTGAACAACCTGGCCTTCGATATCGACGCGAAGCTGACTGTCGGCCTGGCGGCCTCGGTGGCGATCATCGGAAACGTCTGGACCTACAACTGGAGTGATGACCTGGGCAATATCGTCAACACCGTGTCGCACGGCATTTTCCTGACCGACCCACCGTCGATGGCGCCGGGCGCGTTCATCGCACCGGGCCAGAGTCCCGGCGCCGCGCCAGCCACCGTGCCGCCGCCCACCATCGTTACCATCACCGGCTCGTCCCTGGTCGGCGCCTACCCGATCGATCCCAGTCCGCAGATCGTCATCGACAACAGTGTGATGAACGGCAAGGCACTGTCTGTTCAGCTTGTCAACGTCGGAACCTCCACTGCGCCCGAGGCCAACCTTTCGGTTGCGACGCGAACGGGCGGCACATGGTCGGCCATGAGCAACCTGTCGGAGAACAACGACGTCAGCAACCCGCAGCTCGCGCTTTCGCACGATGGCAGCGGAACGCCGGCGGTCCTGGTTTATCAGGTCGACAAAGTGCCCGGCTCACCTGCCACGCAAACCGTCGATCAGCGATTCGATTCCGAAGAAATCGCCTACCGCTATTACAACGGAACGAGCTGGAGCAGCGAAACCGCTTTGACCAACGACAGCCTTTACGATTACGAGCCGCAGGTGGCGTTCAATTCCAGCGGCGCCGGAGTGCTGGCGTATGTGCACAACACCGACAGCACGCCGATGAATTCGAGCGGCACCTTCGACGCCAATTCAGACGACGTCGAGGTCAGCATCTGGAACCCCTCGACCCATTCGTTCGGCGCGCCTGCGGTGCTCGGCACGGCGGGCGATGGCATCGCCGACACTTCCCCGGCGGCGTTCGTCGACGCCTCGGGAAACAAGTACGTCGTCTGGCTCCGCGGCAGCGGCACATCGACTCAGTTGATGTACAGCGTGAACTCCGGAAGCGGATGGTCGGCGCCGGCCCAGCTCCAGCTCCCCGGCCTGCCCGCCGGCGGCACGTTCAACAACGTCGCGATCGGCAGCGATGGGACCGGCCGCGTCGACGTCGTCTTCTCGTATTCGGTCGTGAACGCCGATGGAACGCTTTCCACGACCCTATTCAACCGGATTGCGACGACCGCGACGTTCGGCTCATCGCAGCCCGTGGTTCAGCTCGCATCCAACGCAAACTTCTCCGGATTGCACACGGCCAGCGCTCCAAGCGGCGCCATGGTCGTCTATTGGCAGCAGTCGGACGGCCAGAGCGATCAGATCGAAGAGGCGACCGTTTTGAACGGCGTTGAAAGCGGGCCGACTCAGCTCAGCGACGATCCGAACCTCGCGACCAAACCGTCGATCGCCGTCGACGGCAGCGGCACGGTACAGGTCCTCTACGACAACACAATTCCCTATGGCGGCTCATCGCAGGGAACCACCAGCGACCCGCAGGTCGGCACGCCGCTGGCGTCGGGAGTCTTCTCCAGCAGCGTGCAGGATCTTCCGCAGCTTACCTTTACCAGCGGATTGTCATTCGGGATTCAATCGGGCGCCGTCGCCACCTCGGGCTCGACCGTCACCGGGACCGCAGTGGTCGCCAATCGCGGGTTGGTCGCCGCAGGCGTAACCATCACCGCCTATGACGGCGTCCCCGGCACAACGGGCGCGACTGTCGTCGGCACGCCAGTTACCATCAACCTCCAACCCGGCGCGAGCTACAGTTACTCGCAGGCGTTCACCGTGCTGGCCGGCACCAACAGCTACTCGGTGCAACTCACGACCAGCGGCAGCCAGGCATTCAACACGACTGAAAACACCTCGACGACGACCCTGACAGGTTTGGTCGATCTGGTTGCCACATCGCTCACCGATGACGTTCAGTCGCCGCCGCAAGGCAGCGCACAGACGCTTCAGGGCACTATCCAGAATGACAGCAACCTTGCCGCCGGTCCGTTCACTGTCACGCTCTATCAGGGCGACCCGCTCTCGCCGCAACTGGGCCTGACGGTGCTCGCGACCCAGAACTTCACGAACGGACTGGCCGCCAACACCAGCACGCTGCTGAACTTTCCCGTCACGATCCCTTCCGCCGCCGCAGACGATGTCTACACCATGGTCGTCGATTCGGGCGGCGCTTTGATGGAATCGAACGAGAACAACAACGAAGCGCGCTACGAGCTGGATTACCGGGGTGACCCGGCCATCGCCGCCGCCCAGGGCGCGCCAGTGACGGCGACTCTCTTGAATTCCGGCAACTCCAACAACGTGCAAGTAACCGTCAACGTCACCAACCTGGACCTGTCCGGTGGAGCCGTCAGCAACGTTCCGGTTGACTTGCAGGTCAGCCGAAACGGCGGACCGCTCACCAGCCTAGGACAAATCGTCATCGCCACGCTCGCCCCTGGCGCGTCGGTTCAGGAAGTTTTCACCGTAACCGCACTGGCCGGTGATGATCTTTTTGTCGCCTCAATCGACAGCTCCGCGTTCGCTCAGGACATCAACCCGACCAATAACGTCGGAACCGCCGATTTGACTATCGTGGGATTGCCGACCCTCACCGCGACCTTGGCAATGAGCAACCCGGGAAGCGTTGCCGGCTCTCCGCTGACCCTGAACGCCACGGTGATCAACAGCGGCATCGGCGATGCCACATCCGTGCCGTTGGTTGTGCTGGCGTCGCTCACATCCGGCGGGCCAAGCTTCGTCATCGGCGGCGGGACCGTCAGCGTCACCGGCCTCTCCTCTCAACTGGCCCAGATCGCACTCAATACGACCGGACTGGCACCCGGCCTTTACACGATCACGCTTGAAATCGATCCGAATCAGACGATCGTTCAGGGATCCGACGCCGGCAACGTTGTAACGACTTCGGAGATTCTGCTCGTGCCCAATTCGGATATGATCAACGGGACGCCAGCCGTCGACGGGATCACGCTCTTCCGGGACCCTGATGGCGTTCACGTCGATTGGACGCTCAACGGCGCCAGTGGCGGCCAGCTTTCGGGTATCGACCCGGCCGGCCTCACCATCCTCGGCAATGGCGGCAACGACGTCATCACCCTGAGCTACAACAACGGCAACCCGCTTCCCGGCACCCTGCACCTGAAGGGCAACTTCACCCTCAACGGGCTGAGCGGAACCAACCCGCTGGCCGACACGACTCTCGAAATCGGCAAGAGCACGGTCTATATCAGCTACGCCAATCCAGCTTCCGACCCCATCTCGGCGATCAAATCCTACCTCCAGGCCGGCTATCACAGCGGCGCTTGGAACGGCACGCCCACCGCAACGACCGGCGTGATCACCTCCGCCGCGGCGCAGGCCAATCCGAATCACAACACCGCCATCGGCTACGCCGACTTCGCCGACGGGCAAGGCGTGAATACGACTCCCAACACGATCGAGCTCACCTACACGCTTTACGGCGACGCCAATCTCGACCACCAGGTCAACAGCGCCGATCTCCAGATCCTGCTGGCGTTCCTCAATCGCACCGGTTCCTGGGACCAGGGGGACTTCAACTATGACGGGCAGGTGAACAGTGCGGACCTTCAGGCCCTGCTGTTCACGCTGAATACGAACCTGGGCAGCCAGACGTCGCCCGCTTCGTCGGGGGCGCAGGCGCCGGGCGGTTCAGCTTCGCCGCAAGGGAAAACGAGCGCCCTGATGCCCGCGATCGCGAGCAAGCCGCCATCAGCCCAGACGGTTGCTGTCTCATCTGTCCGACATCATGCCTCCCCGCGGCGCGGGAAGCGGCGATGAATTCTCAAGCCGCTCGAAATCTCGAGATGTTCCACTGCGCGCCGCGCCGACGTCGGGCGTTAGAGGCTCTCCGTCAGCTCACGAACCGCGGATCGGTGGCGGGGTCGACCTTGGCGGGCAGGCTCGCGGTGCCGAAGGCGCCGGCCTCAAAGCGGGCGGTGGAAGCGGCGCTGGCGGCGACGATCTTCTTGATGAGGCTGGCGCTTCCGCCGACGATCTGGTCGTTGCCGTTGCCGAAAATTCCGTCGACCGGGTTGACACCGGCCCCGATCACCGACATTCCGGATATGGCGCCGCGGACGTCGACGTTGTCGATGGAGCCTGCGGCAAAGGAATCGTCGACGTCGGATATGCCGGCAAAGACGCCGTCGGCGCCGGGGTTGGCGCCGCTGAGAACGTTGCCATTGGAGAGGCTGGCGATGGTCATGTTTCCAATAGCGCCGGTGGCGGCGAAGGTTCCGCTGAGCACGTTGCCGAGCGTGACGTGGGAGGCGGTGCCTTGCACGGAGAAGGTGCCGGCCAGGTCGACGTTGGGCGCGCTGATGGTGCCGATCGGCCCGTTGATCAGGGAGTTGCCCAGCGTGGGCCGGGCGGAGCCTCCGGTGGCGGTGATGCTGAGTGAAGACGAGGCGCTGGTGCCGCTGAGGTGAACGGAGAGATTGGATCCGTTCAGGACGGCAAAGCCCTGGCCGCCGTGAAGCTGGAAAGTGACCTTGGACCCGGCGGCAGTGGTGTAGGTGAGCTTGCCGTTGGTGTCGCCGAACGAACCGAGGAATGTGCCAGTCGTCGAGCCGGTCACCTGGATGGCGGTGAGTCCAACGTAAACGTCGGGCTGGGCGAGCGTGCCGTCGGCGTTGTCGGCGGTGCTGTTGGAGTTGTCCGCCCAAGCGGAAAAGAGCTGGCTGTTGTAGAAGGTGGCGCCGGTCTGGCTGCCGAACTGGGCGAGGCTGGCCAGGGGCAACGCAGCGCCGGCGGAGGTGATGACGTCGTTGGGATTGGAGAAAGCCGGCTGCACGACGAAATTCGACGAGAAGCTGACGCCGGTCGGCGTTGGTGTACCAACAGCGCCGTAGACCTGGAAATCGTCGTTGGAGAAGGCGTTGGTCCCGCCAGTGGGAGGCAGGCCGTTATCGTTGCGTGCATCATACCAGGTGATTGCCACCGCGCCGGTCACCGGGTCGACGGCGATGTGCGGGGCAAAGTGACTGTTGCCGCTGGCGTCGTCATTGACCTGCACCGGAGCGCTCCAAGTGGTCCCGTTGTTGTCGGAAAAGCGAAGCTCGATGACGGTGCCGGAACTCTCGGGGCTGGGGGCGTCGACGTAGGCCATGTAGAGCCGGCCGGTGAAGGGGTCGGCGCTGAGGTCGTAGGCGATGCTGGGAGAGGGGGTGATGCCGGCGGTGGATTGGCCGGTGCTCACGTCCACGTTGCCAACCTGCGTGGTGACCTGCGTGTTGGGCGGCCCGAAACCTTTAGGACCGAGGCCGTCGGGATCGGTGGAGACGTAAATCTGCTGGGGTCCGACGTCGCTGGTAAAGGTGTAGACGGCGCTGACCTGGCCGGCGGGCCCGACGGCCAGACCATCGACCAATGACTGGACGCCGGTGATCGGCCCGGCCTTGAAGGGCTTGACGCGGCCCAGACCGAAAACCTGGGCGCCGTAGATGACGGCGCCGCCGCTGCGGATGCTGCCGGTGGCCCCGGTCTGGGGCTGCTGCTGGAGGGCCACCCAGACGGCGTTATTTCCCGTGGCGACGATTGGGACGCCGTTCTGGGTCTTGATCGTCTTGATGATGTGGAAGGTGGCGCCGCCGTCGTAGCTCAGGAGGACCTCGACGGCGTTGGTGGCAAGCACCGGATAGGCCAGGAAGACGTTGCCATACTTATCGGTCGCGATAGACGGCGTGCCACCCGCCTGGGGAAAGGGGGTGGACCCGTTGAACAGAACCTGGGGGGTCCAGGTTGTCCCGCCATTGGTGCTGCGGGAGAAGATGACCGACTTGAGGTCGTTATCGGACACCATGTAAAGCCGCGACGGGTTGGACTGGTCGATGGCGACTGTGGGGTTGAATTGGGGTCCGACAACTTTCGTCGCGTTGGCGATGATCGAGGACCCAACGGCGGTCGCCGACATCATCCTGCGGGACTCAAGCCCCTCGACGCATACCGCGACCGCGGTCAACGTTCGTTTCATGGTGTGTTACTCCTGCTGGTGTAGACGTCGAACCCTCCACGCCGGATAGCCGTGGGCGCAGAGCCGCCGGAAGGATAGTTTTAGCCGACGAAGGGCGTGGTGAGCAAATGTGGGAGGATTTGCGACACAGTCGCCCCAGTCCAGCGACTCGTAGTGGTCGCCGGACCGGGGCGTCTTGTTGAATTCCTGCGGGATTTGCGCCCTTGAGGGCGTGGGACGGGATCAGGGTCTGGCGGCCGGGAGCGACGAATTCGCCCCGGCGGGTGGGGTATCGGCCTGCGGCTGGTCGCGGTTCTCTCCGCCCTTCTGTTCCTTGAGTTCGCGAACCTGCTGCATCAGTTCCTGGAGCTGCTTTTCCAGCCGGTCGAGACGCCGATCCTCGGGTGTGCGAATTCTGCCCGTGACGGCGCCCGACCCCGCGACACCACCGCCGAAGCCACCGCCGCCCCCGAAGCCACCGCCGGCAAAGCCTCCACTTCCCATGTCGGCGGTCGCACCCCCAGCCGACGTGCCGGCGCTGCCGCCGGAAATGCCGATTCGGGGGCCGGCGTCCGGAGGCAGTGCGCCACCCATACTCATTCCCGGTCTGCCGCCGGGCAATCCCATCGGCGCGTCTGGTGGAAGCCCGGCGGCTTGTTCCAGAAGTGTCAGGCGGCTCTGCGCCTCGAGCAATTGGGCGCGAAGGCGCTGGACGCGGGCCCGCGCCTCGGCGATCTGTCGCTCGTTTTTGGCGGCGGCCTCGGCCTGTTCGGCCGACGGCCCATCAGCGCCGGGCGGCAAAGCTTGTCCGAAAACGGGCCCGAACGGCAGCGCCAGCGCCGCCGCCGAGCAAACCGCCAGTAAGCCGGCACGGGACAGCGCCCGCGCCACCTTTTGTTGCTTGATCATGAGCAATCTCCTTTTGAGTTGACGAAACTCCCCCAGCCCGGCGGCCAGCGCTGGCCGCGTCGGGCGATGGGTCGACACGAAATCGACCGCCTCGAGCAGGGCGGCGCCGTAGCTGTGGGCGGAGGCCGGCATCGCCCACAAAACCCAGGCGTCGCAACACTGCTCTTCGCAATCGTGAATCTGCCGCCGGGCGATCCAGACGGCCGGATGCCACCAGTAAATCACCGTGACGATCAGTTCGAGCAATCGGACCCAGTGATCTCCCCGCCGCAGGTGCGCCAGCTCGTGGGCCAGCACGCTGTTTCGCTGTGCCGGGTCCAGTCGATTCCAGAGGTCCAGCGGCAGGATAATGCGTGCTGCCCGTCCGAACGCCCACAGGCCCGGGCATACCACCGAAGGCACGAGCCAGACTTCCGGCACGCGGGCAAGACCCAACTGCCGGGCCAGGAGCGCCGTGTGGCGCCGCACGTTCGTATCCGCTGGCGCCGCACTGCTGAGAATTCGCGAGAACGCCCACACCCGCGCCAGGCAAATCAGCAGCATTACCGCGCTCCCGGCAGCCCAGGCAATGAGCGCCCGATCGAATACGAGGGTTGTGAGCGAGACTGCTTGAGGGGCCTTTGCCGCGGGCGCGGCGACTGGAATGTCTGGGAGGACTGAAGGAGCTTGGATGGCGAGCACTGCGTCTGGTTCGGCCAGAGGTTGAATTGCATGGTGGGGCGGATCGGGCCGTGTCAAGAGCCGGTCCAACGAGAGGGTCCAGAGGGGCGGCGTGAGGAGCTTGAGCAAGACGAGGATCCAGAGCGCTCGCACGAGGGCCGGCCGCCGGCAGACCGGGGCGACGAGCGACACCAGTAAGGCGAGCACCGCCGCCCCGACGGCATCGCTCAACAGGATTTGCAGCAGCGATTGCATAGTTACCAGAACCATGCTTGCGGATTCGGGCTTCTCACGGCGCCAGCCGGCGCGAAGGACAAGGCAACGGCGAGCCGGCGCGTTTCGCGTGTATGTTCCTGACTGCCTACTGCCTACTGCTGGTCAAGGAGATCGCGCAGCGCCCTGCGCTCCCTGGCGGTCAGCTTTCGGGCGCGCGTGAGTTGGCTGAGCAGGGGGACCAGCGACCCGCCGCACAGCTTGTCGATGACCGTCTGCAATTTTCGTCCGATCATCTCTTCCCGGCTGAGGGCGGGGACGAAGAGGTGGACGAAGAGGCTGCGGTCGCGTTTGACCAGGCCCTTGGCTTCCATGCGTTCGAGCTGCTTCTGGATGGTGGCGTAGCGGGTCTGGCCCGGATCGTCGGCATGGAGCGTGTCGACGATCTGCCGGATCGATGCCCGGCCCTTGTCCCAGAGCAGCTCGATGATCGCCTGCTCGGCGTCAGTCATATCCTGTTTCGGTCGCGCCATCGTTTGAGGTCCCTAAAGCCGCCCGGTCTCAAGTCGTTCCGGTCTCAAGTCGTTCGAGCTTGAAAATAAGACGTAACGACTTAACTGTCAATAACAAAATTTCCGCGATTTCCAGGTGGGCTGAATTGGTCGCTTAGATCTGCGGCTCAGGGGGCGGTCGTGGGCTTGGCGGTGGGTTCGGTGGCCGGGGGAGCCTCGGGTCCGAGAACGGCCGGCTGGGTGGATTGCGTCGCGGGCGGCAGAGCACGCGGGGCCTCCGGGGGCGGGACAAGCAGTGCGGCCTTTTGAATGTCCGTCAGCCGCGTCAGACGCTCCCGCGCCACGTCCTTGAACGACGGGGGGAGATCCGGGTTGTCGAGGATCGCCTGATACTGCATCCTTGCTTCCTCCCAATTGCCTTGATTTTCCGCGATGGCCGCCAAGCCCACCCGGCCGCTGAAGATGTCCAGCCCGCTCTGGTTATATTGCGGTTCGAGCACCTTCGCGAAGCTGCTTTTGGCTTCGTTCAGCAGGGCATCGCGGTTGTTGATCTTGAGTTCCGGTCGGGTGGTTGCGCCGGGAGGATCGGGCATGTTAGCCAGGTGCCAATCGAGGTTGCCCTGTGCCAGATTGGCCCGCGCCAGGACCTTCGGATCTTTGGAGTTGCTGAGCAACGTGTTGATGGCGTCGTTGACGGCGGAGGTGGATTTCTGCCGCAGCTCCGCCACCGTCGTCGGGTCGGCGCGACTGGACATTTGCTCGATCTGATCGAGGGTGCCAAGCTGGGTTTGAATGGTTTCCAGTGAATTGGCCACGTCCTGGGACTGGCGAGTCTTCTTGTCGTTGTAATAGCGGACGGCCAGATACGCGATCAGGAAGACGATGATGACCAGCATCACTTTGTTTCCGTACTCGCGCCAGTAGTCGGGAAATCCCTCCAGTCTGCGGGCCAAGGCGTTGGTTTTGAGCTCGTGCCGCCGCTCCGATTTCATAGGACGCGGGAGTGTAGTCCTGCCGACAGGGCAATGCAATTGAGCGGCAATCGACTCTTGCGTTTGGGTAAATGCCGATTATTATCGGACCCGGCGCTCGCAACTGAGGCGGCAGATTGCGCTTGTAATTCGCGGCCGCGAACGCCCGGGCCGGCAAGGGAATGCCGGCACGAACGGCCTGCTCCAGGACGGGCAGGTCTTGCACAGACCGGCAGGGAAGCCACATGGCGTCAGCGGCCGCAAAGCCTCGCATCACCGGCGGAACGCTTCATCTCGCCCACCTCTGGCAAGTTCCGCTCCTGCTGATTTCTGTGGGCCTTTTCGGCGCCGCGGCCTACTTTTTCATTCATCCCGGGCAACGACTCACGATCGAACGCAAGATCGACATCGCCCGCCTCTACCTGAATTACAACCGGCCTGAGGCGGCGCTGGACCAGCTCAACAAGCTGCTGACGACCGAGAGATTGACTCCGGCCAACGAAGGCCGGGTCCACCTGATGCTTGCCGAGGCCCTGGAGCAGGCGCAGACCCAGCATCATATTTCGCTTCGGAGCAATCACGAACGGATCATCGAGCAGACGCGGCTGGCGATGGGGCTGGGCGTCAAGCCCGACCCTGAAACCTATCGGCGGCTGGGCGACAGCTACGAGGCGCTGGGAGACGTGAACAAGGCGCTGGAGAGCTACCGCGGGGCGATTGCCATGGACGCCCGGCGGTTTCCCCATCTCCAGCGAAAAGTGATCGAACTTCAGCTTGCCCAGCCGGACAAGGCGCCAGCCGAGGCGGCGATCGATGAGTACCTGAAGGAGCCGAAGCTGGCCGACAGCGAGCGCGCCTGGGGTCTGCGGCAGCGGGGCCGACTGCTGGTGGATCGCGGGAGCTTTCTGGACGCCAAGTCGCTGTTCGACCAGTCGATGCGGCTCACCATCGATCCCGCTTCCCGCGGCGAATCGAATTACTGGCTGGGCTTCTGTCTCTGGAAAATGGGGGACGGCGCCGAAGCCGAGCGGCTGCTGCGGGTCGCCCGCGACCAGCTCAAGACGGCCCAGCCGCTCGACGCCGACGCGGCCTACGTGCTGGGCAAGATTCGCCAGCAGCAGAACGATCCCAAAGAAGCCATTTCGTTCTACCAGGCGGTCCTGACCAGCCATCCGGAATCGGCGGTGGCGCGCCTGGCGCGATTGGGCCGCGGGGCATGCCGCATCACGGTTGGCGAGGATGCGCCGGGACTGTCGGACATGCATGAGCTGGTGAACCACATGATGACTGACGAGGACGCCGGGAAGGATACGCCGGAAGTCGTCGCGGGGATGCGGCAGGCAGTGGCGATCCTTTCTTCGCAGGAGAAATTCGCCAGTGCGCTGGAGCTGTTGGGCTACGAAAAGATGCTGGAGCCGACGCCGCCCCCGGCAGAGTTCCTCGATCGAGTCGCCGGCGTGTACGAGCATCTGGCCGACCAGGTCGAGCAGGCGCTGGATGCCGCCCCCGATGCGGTGCAGAAGCTGACGCGGCAGCAGAAGGTGCGGAAGTACCGCACGCTGGCCGCCGACGCGTATATCGCCTATTCGCAATCGCTTACCGTTTCAGACGACAAGGAACATGCCGACGCGATGTGGAAGGGCGTCGAGCTGTACGACCGGGCCGGGGATTTACAGATGGTGACCTCGGCGCTGGAGATGTATGCCGCCGAGCGGCCGGAGGACGGTCAGACTCCCGACGCGCTCCTGCGATTGGGCAGGGCTTACCAGGCGATGGGGCTGTTCGACAAGGCAATTGCCGCGTTCGAGCGGAACGAATTGCGATATCCGCAGAGTCTGGCCGCGTCCAAGTCGGGCGTTCCGCTGGCGCAGGCTTACATCGCCAAGGGGCCGGAATTTTATCCGCGGGCGGAAAAAGTCCTGCAAAACGTGCTTCAGAGCCCGATGCTTTCGCCCGAAGCCGAGGAGTTCGGCCAGTCGCTGTTCGAGTTGGCGCAGCTCTACTATCGCACCGGCCGGTACGAGGAAGCGGTGCAGCGGCTGGATGAGATGATCAGCCGGTATCCCAACGATCAGCGGATGCCGCAGTTGGTTTTTCTGGAAGGCGACAGCTATCGCAAGAGTGCGGCGGGTTTGCTTGCCGCCAATCCCACCGGCAATCAGGCCAGCCAGGCGGACAATCTGGCCACGCGGAACGAGCGGCTTGGCAAAGCCCGCAAGCTCTACGATCGCCTGGTCGACATGTTTCGCGATCGCGAGCCCAGCGGCGACCTGGACAAGCTGTATCTCAAGCTGGCTTACTTCTATCGGGGGGATTGCCTGTTTGCGCTGCGGGATTTTGGGGCGGCGATCGGCGCCTACGACGCCGCCGCGATGCGCTACAAGGACGACGCATCGGCGCTGTCGGCGTACGTGCAGATCGTCAACGCCTATTGCGAGCAGCGCGACTTCGGCGCCGCCAAGCACGCCAACGAGCGTGCGATGACGCTGCTTTCGCGTATGCCTCCCGAAGCGTTCACCAATGGCGCCTTTTCGATGCCGCGCGAATACTGGCAGCAGTGGCTCAAGTGGACCAACGACGCAGGGTTGTGGAACGGTCTGGAAGACGAGAAGCAGGCCGCCGAGCGGTTCGCAGGAGCGGGACAATGACGGACCAGACGATCCTCCTGGCCCTGGAAGAACAGGTCGGCTGCTATCAGCGGCTGGCGAAGCTGGCGCAGATCCAGCACGAGCACATTCGCCAGGGTCGCATCGAGCAGCTTCTCGATGTGCTGCGCAGCCGGCAGCAGGTGTTGGAACAGATGACGGCGTGCGAAAGAATCGTCGCGCCGGCGAAGCGCCAGTGGGAGACGTTCGCCGGCCGACTGCCGCACTCGATGCGCCAAAAGGCGGAGGCGCTTCTGGCCGAATCGAGGTCGCTGCTGGAGCAGATTACCGCCGCCGACCGCGATGACGCGCTGGTCCTTCAGCAGCGGAAACTGAATCTCGGAAAGGAGCTGCGCCAGGCGTCGTCAGCCCGGCAGGTCAATCGCATGTATGGCATGGCAGCTTATGGACGCAAACCCTCAACGATGGATGTGCAGCGGTGATCGCTGAAGCGCGACAACCTGTAGGGCGGGCAATGCCCGCCACATCAGGCCCGGCGGGCAATGGCCGCCCGGCGGAGACCGCGCGCCGGATCGAGGAGCTCGGCCGCATCATCCTTGCCTACAGCGAGGTGACCGAGCGGCTTGAGAAATCTCACGATCAACTTACCCAAACCGTGGAATCGCTCAGCAAAGAACTCGGCGAAAAAAATCGGCAGCTCGAGCGGAAAAACCGCCTGGCAGCGCTGGGTGAAATGGCCGCGGGATTGGCGCACGAAATCCGCAATCCGCTCGGGGGAATCCAGCTTTACGCCTCCATCCTCGCCAGAGACCTGTCGGACCGTCCGGACTCGCTCCAGGTCGTGCAAAAAATATCAGGTGGCGTGAAGCGGCTGGAATCGCTCGTCGGACAAGTCCTCCAATTTACTCGCGAAATCGTCGCCAATCCGCGGCCGATGGACCTGGCGGCGGTCGTGGCACAGGCGGTGGAATTTGCGGGAAAAACCTTGGAGGAGCGGAACGTGGTCTGCCGCGCCAGAGGTCCTGCTTCCCTGAGCGTAGCGGGTGATTCGCTTTTGCTGGGGCAGGCGGTGCTGAACCTGGTGCTCAACGCCGCCGAGGCGGCCGAGGGCGGCGAGGTTTTTGTCGAGTACGGCAAGCCGACGGCTGGGTCCGAAGCGACGCAGTTTCGGATTGAGGTTCGTGATACCGGCCCGGGAATTGATCCGGAAATCCTCGACCGAATCTTCAATCCGTTTTTTACGACCAAGGAAAGCGGCACAGGACTGGGTCTGGCGATCGTGCATCGCATCGTCGAGGCGCACGAGGGGACGATCGTCGCCAGCAATCAGGAAGGCGGTGGAGCGCGATTCGAGGTTCGGGTGTGAAGTTTTCCCGTGACACGGGTGTTAACCCGTGCCGAACGATTTTCGCAGGGTCGTTGGCGTTGTAAGAAGATCGATTCTCCTTCGCCAGTCGCTCGCACGGGTTGAAAACCCGTGTCACAAGGAACGCGGGAGTTGCCATGGCACGAATACTGGTTGCCGACGATCAGGAAATGATGCGGGACTCGCTGGCCGGGATGCTGGCGCGCGAGGGTCACGAGGTGGTGGCCTGTAGCGACGGTTCGGCGGCGGTGATGCGCCTGGAATCTGCCGGGCGGTTCGATCTGCTCATTACCGATCAGAAGATGCCGCGCATGGGCGGGCTGGAGCTGTTGTCCGAAGCGCGGCGGCTTCGGCCCGAGATGCCGGTCGTGCTGATGACGGCGTTCGGTAACGTCAACAACGCCGTCGAAGCCATGCGGCTGGGCGCCTACGACTACATTCAAAAACCGTTCGACGGCGATGAGGTAAAGCTGCTGATCGACCGCGTGCTCGAGCACAGCCGGCTGGTCCGCGAGAACCAGGCCCTCAAAACGATCACGGAATCGGCGGCGGCGCCGCGGCCGCTGGTCGGCAATTCCGAAGTCATGCAGGACGTCCGCAAGAGGATCGAGCTGGTCGCCCGCAGTAGTGTGACGGTGCTGATCCGCGGGGAAAGCGGAACGGGCAAGGAAGTCGTCGCCCGCGCCATTCATCAGGCTTCCGAGCGCCGCGATGGTCCGATGCTGGCGGTGAACTGCGCGGCGCTTTCTGAAAACCTGCTCGAATCGGAATTGTTCGGCCACGAAAAAGGGGCGTTTACCGGCGCCGACCGGTTGCGCCGCGGGCGATTCGAGCTGGCCGACGGCGGCACGCTTCTGCTCGACGAAATCAGCGAGATCGCCCCATCCCTTCAGGCCAAGCTGCTGCGCGTCTTGCAGGAAAGCACTTTCGAGCGCGTCGGCAGCAGCGTTAGCCAGGAGGTCGACGCGCGGGTGATCGCGACGACCAACCGGCAGCTCGAAGACGCGGTTGAGGAAGGAAAATTCCGCCAGGATTTGTTCTACCGGCTGAACGTGGTCCCGATCGAGCTGCCGCCGCTGCGGCAGCGAGCCAGCGACATCGTCGAGTTGTGCCGGCACTTCCTGCACCAGGTCGCCAAGCGGGAGAACTCGACGTTCCGTCATATCGAGCCCGAGGCGCTGCGGACGTTGCAGCGATATCCGTGGCCGGGAAACGTCCGCGAGTTGCAGAACATCATCGAGCGCGCCTGCGTGCTGGAGCAGGAGCCCGGCGTGATCCGCGCCTCGACGATCGAGCCGTGGCTGACGATCGGCCAGCCGCGGGCGTCGGCGATCGACGATCTGGCGGGCAAGCCGCTGGCCGACATCGAGCGACAGGTCATCCTGACGACGCTCCAGCAGTTCAAAGGCCATCGGCAGAAGACCGCCGGCGCGCTGGGCATCGGCGTGAGAACGTTGGGAATGAAACTGAAACGCTGGAAGGACGAAGGGCAGCTTGCCGAGAGCGCATGAACTGCGCCGCCAGCGCAAGAAATGCCTTTCTGTGACACGGGTTTTTAACCCGTGCTGACGGCGTGAAGAAAAAAGGGCCCTTGGCGCGGCAGGTCATTCTTACTGTTACACCGCAAGCACGGGTTCAAAACCCGTGTCACGTGGGTGTCACGGGAACTTGGCATGGCGTTTGACATTGCACGGACTGGCTTATGTTTATTGACCGGCTGGTGAATCAGGGAAGCACGCCGTTGCTGGAGCAGATGCTCCATTTCACGGCGGCGCGGCATCGGTTGATCGCCGAGAACGTGGTGAACATCAGCACCCCGGGCTACCGGCAGAAGGATTTGTCGCTGGAGAAATTTCAGCAGATGCTTGCCGAGCGGGCGTCCCGGGCCGAGCAGGGTGCGGCGGGCGCGACCGATTTCTCCGACATCCAGGGCGAGGTCGAGAACCCGCATCGGGGTATTTTGTTTCACGATGGGCACACGCGGTCGATGGAGCAGTTGATGAGCGACCAGTCGAAAAATGCCCTGATGCACAACCTGGCGATCGAGCTTTTGCGCCACCAGTTTCAGACCCTTCAGATGGCGATCAAGGGCCAGCCCTAATGGGAGCATGAACGATGTTTGACGCATTGGACATCGGGGCAAGCGGGTTGACCGTGCAGCGCACCCGCATGGACATCATGGCCGCGAATATTGCCAATGCTTCGACGACGCACGATGCCCAGGGCCGGCCCAATCCCTACCGGCGGCGCTTCGCGGTGATCGCGGCGGGGCAGGCGGACGATCCCGCCAAGCCTGGCGTCCATGTGAGAGAGGTAAAACAGGACATGTCACCCTTCATCCCCAAATGGGACGAAGACAAGCACCAGTTTGTCATGTACCCCAACGTCGATCCGACCGTCGAGTTCGTGAATTCTATCGAAGCCTCGCGGGCATACGAGGCGAACGTCACGATGATGGAAGTTTCCAAGGCGATGGTCAACGCCTCTCTGAGGCTCCTGGCGTAAACGGGCGTGGTCGCTCCTTCGGCAGTTAGGAATGATCAACTAGGAATGATCAACGGCGCAGAGAACAACCTGGTCGGGAAGGTCGCCGGAGCCGCAATCGCCCCGAGCAGCCGCGCCGCCGCGCCATCGGGCGGCGCCAGCTTCGCCGACACGCTCAAGAGCAGCATCGACGAAGTGTCGCGCCTCCAGCAAGACGCGAGCAAAGCGGTTGAAGGACTGACCACCGGAAAGACGGATGACGTGACCGGCGTAATGACGGCGGTGGAGAAATCCGACCTGGCGTTTCAGACCTTGCTGGCGATCCGATCTAAACTCATGGAAGCCTACGACGAGATCAAGAACATCGCGGTGTAAGCCAGAACTGATCGGCCAAGGAGGGCCGGATCATGGATTTTCTCAAAGCCCAGTTGGATCGCATTCAACAGCAGTTGGCAGGTTTGAATGCGACGCAAAAGATGCTCACCGTTGCCCTCGTGGCGATCATGGTCATCACGGTGGTGTGGTGGGGCAAATACGCCAGCGAAGCCGAGATGGTGCCCCTGCTCAAGCAGACGCTGTCCGATACGGAAATCGCGCAGATGCAGGCGGCGCTGGATGTCAGGGGGATTCGCTATGAAATCTCCGGCGGCACGATCCTGGTCCATTCGGACCAGCGCCTGGCCGCCATGTCTGCCCTCACTTTCGCCAAGGCCCTGCCTCACATCAGCGATGACGGATTCAAGGACCTGGTCAGCCAGATCAATCCATTTCTATCCGAATCGCAGGTGGGCAAATTCTGGAACCAGTACAAGCAGCAGCTTCTGGGTAAGGTGATCGAGGGAATGAAAGGGGTCGCCAGCGCCCAGGTGATCATCGACTCGAGCAGCCACCGCGACATCGGGGGCGGGGACGTGGAGCCCTCCGCGGGCGTGAATATTACCCTCGAAGAAGGGAGGCGCGACACACAGAAGTTCGTCGACGCCGCGGCGGCGCTGCTGGCCGGCTCACAGGCCGGGCTCAATCCCAGTCGCATCAAGGTCGTCGTCAACGGCGTCCTGCAAAAGGTGCGCGACCCTTCATCGGACCAGTTCTCCGAAGCTTCCGAGCAGCTCCAGGCCCGGCAGCAGGATGAGGCGTACCAGGAGGCGAAAATCCGCGAGGCTTTCCCGGGGATCATCCACCTGGCCGTGAAAGTGACCGTCAGCCTCAATACGACGAGCATTCAGGAGCAGAAAAAGACGTACGACCCCAAGGGCGTGGTGAAGGCGACGGTCAAAACAACCGAGGAGACCGACGAGACCACCGGCCCGGCCCCGGGTGCGGGCGGGGAAGCGGGCGCGGTCCCGAACATGGGTCTGCCGCCAGCGTCACCTGCTGGCAATGGCGGCGGCGCGACCCAGAATCACACCAAGAACGAGGAGCAATCCGAAGCTCACTTTCCCGAGACCCTTACGACGAGCCGCACGCCCGCCGGCTCGACGGCCGTCAGCGGCGTGGCTGTGCAGGTGCCTTACCACTACCTGGTCAGGGAATATAAGGATGGCAATCCCAACGCCAAGGAACCGACGGACAAGGACCTTCAGCCGCTGATCACCTCGGAGCTGAAGGGGATCAAAGACGCGGTAGCGACGCTCCTGACGGTCGCGCCGGACCGCGTTTCAGTGGGGACGTTCCATGACATCGTCGAGCCGGTCGGTACGCAGCCGGTGGTCGCATCCCCCATGGGTTCGATGTCGGGAGTAGTTGGAGGTCACGCCAAGGAAATCGCCCTGGGGATGCTGGCGATCATGAGCCTGTTCATGGCGTCGATGATGGTTCGCAAGAGCACGCCAGCGGTGGTGGCGGCGGTGGTGACGCCGAATGCCGCCGCTCCCCCGTCCCTGCTGTCCACCGAGCCGATTGCCGGCGAAGCCGCTGGAGGCGACGCACTGCTCGACGGCATGGAACTCAACGAGGAGGCGATCAAGGCGCAACATATGGTCGATCAGGTTTCGACGATGGTCCGTGAGAACCCCGACGCCGCCGCGGCGCTGGTCAAGCGGTGGCTGAACAGGACGTGACACGGCAGAAGTTAGAAGACAGAAGTCTGAAGACAGGAGTCACGAGCCCGTTCTTCACTTCTGTCTCCTGTCTGCTGTCTTCTTCATTCGGTAACGATCTCCATGGCTTCTCCCGAGGAATTGAACGGCGTTCGCAAGGCGGCGGTGTTGCTGCTGTCTTTGAGCCAGGACGAGGCGGCGGAGATTCTCAAGCGCCTGCCCGCCGAGGCCGTCGAAGAAGTCAGCCGCGAGATCGCTTCCATCGGAGAGATTGGCGTCAATATCCGCTCCAACGTCTTCGGGGAGTTCTACAACCTGGCGCTGGCCAACGCGTATCTCACCGAAGGCGGCCTGGAATACGCCAAGGCGCTGCTGCGAAAATCGCTCAACGCCGACGACGCCAGCCGCATCATCAAGCAGGTCACGCAGCAGGTGCAGACCACGCCCTTCTCGTTCCTCCAGAAGGCGGAGAGTGAAAACCTTCTGACGTTTATCCAGGACGAGCACCCGCAGACGATTGCGCTGATCCTGGCGCATCTGCCCTCGCAGAAAGCTTCGGAGATTCTCGTCGGCCTGCCCGGGCAAAAGCAGATCGAAGTCGTCAAGCGCATCGCCAACATGGAGCAGACCAGCCCGGAGGTGATCAAAGAGGTCGAGAGGGGCCTGGAGCACCGGCTCAGCGACATCGTCAGCCAGACCTTCGAGAAGGCCGGCGGCGTCGACACGGTTGCCGAGATCCTCAACCTCGCCGACCGCTCGACGGAGAAGGGGATCATGGAGGGGCTGGAGGCCGAGGACCCGGACCTCGTCGAGCAGATTCGCCGGCTTATGTTCGTCTTCGAGGACATCCTGCTGGTCAACGACAAGGGCATTCAGGCCGTGCTCAAGGAAGTCGAAAACGAGGAGCTGGCGCTGGCGCTCAAGACCGCCAGCCAGGAGCTCAAGGACAAGATCCTTAAGAACATGTCCGAGCGCGCGGCGCAGCTCATCCAGGAAGATATGCAGTACATGGGTCCGGTGCGGGTGAGCGACGTGGAATCGGCGCAGCAGAAGATCGTCGACGTGGTCCGCCGGCTCGAAGACGCCGGTGAAATCATCATCGCCGGCCGCGGCGGAGAGAAGGAAATGGTGGTCTAGGGATTGCCGATTTGCGATTGCCGATTTGCGATTGAAATGCGGAGAGCTTTGCGCCGTACTCCAATCGCAAATCGCAAATCGCAAATCGCAAATATGCAATGGGTCTCATCAAATCATCCGATGCGCCTTCCGCAATGGTGCCGTTCTCGATGGCTGACGTCGAGCGGACGGCCAAGGCCATCCTGCTGCGCGCCCAGTCACAGGCCGAGCAGCTTCTGGCGGCAGCGCAGACCGAGGCCGAAACACTCAAGGAGCAGGCCACGAAGCAGGGGCTTGCTGAAGGCCGCCGGGACGGAACTGCCCAGGGCCTGATGCAGGGAAAACAGGCCGGGCATCAGCAGGCGCTCACCGAGTTTCGGGCGCAGTTCGAGAGAGCGCTCGCGGCCGTGACAGCAGCTGCAAATTCGCTGGAGCAGGGCCGAAATGAACTGGAGGCGGCGGGGCTGGTCGAGGTCGTGCAGCTCGCCCTGGCCATCGCCCGTCGCGTGACCAAACGGCAGGGGATGATCGATCCGCAGGTGCTGGCGGCCAATCTGGGCGAGGCGATGAAGCTGGCCGTGAAGTCCGCCGACATTCGCGTCGCGATTCATCCGTCGCAGCGAGCGACGCTGGACGCGGCGCTGCCCCAGCTCAAGCTTCAATGGCCGAACCTGAATCATGTGCAGGTCATCGAGGATGACCAACTCCAGCTCGGCGGTTGCCGCGTGTTCACCCAGCATGGTCAGATCAGCGCAGACCTGGATGAGCAACTTGCGCGGATTGCGGGTGAACTGCTGCCGGCGTAGGAGACCCTGTGGCACAGGCGCCCGGCTGTGTCCTCCGCGAAGGCGGAACGTGTTTTGTGATCGATCTTCGACCTCCGGTCGAACACGGCCGAGGGCGGCTGTGCCACAAGGAACGGATGAAATACCTCGGTCCACAACTCGACGCGGTGGACGGCTCGATGCCGTTTGGCGTCGTGGGTACGGTGCAGGCGATCGCCGGACTCACCATCGAGGCCTCCGATCTGGCGCTGCCGCTGGGGAGCCTGTGCCGGATCGACAGCTTTGGGCAGAAAACATCGATGGCGGAGGTGATCGGATTCCGGCAGGAACGCACGCTGCTGATGCCCCTTTCGGCGACTGCCGGCGTGGCGCGCGGCGACCGAATCGAGAATGTGACTTCGTCGCCGCGTGTGTGGTGCTCGCCGCAACTGCTCGGCCGGGTGCTCAATGGATTTGGCGAACCGACCGACCGGCTCGGGCCGGTGCCGATGGGCGAATCGCGGCGGATCGACGCGCCGCCGCCGGCGGCGATGGATCGCGACAACATCCGCGTGGCCATTGCAACCAGCAT
>DATHPP010000242.1:0-7244 GCA_035483795.1 Tepidisphaeraceae bacterium
AGCTCCGCGCCGCCGTAGCGAACCTGGTAAAAAAGTCGAGTCAGCCGCAGGATCGTGTCGTACACACCGGCGGGAAGGAAAGACAGCGAACGGCCGAATTCGAGCGGTGTGCGGTGCGGCGGGCGAACCATCTGCCGCGACTCCAGCATTCGCAGCAGCTCATCGTAAAATCCAAGTTGCCGAGCCAGCTTCAACTGCTGCGACTCCGGCAGCGAGCCGATTCCGATGCGCTGCGCCCGTCGAAGCAGCCGCCACCGCTCCCAGACGAACCACCCCACGGCCAGCACCAGCAACAGCGCCAGCAGGGCAAAAAAACAGCTCAATCCCAGTACCGTGGGATGCCGCATCCATTCAGCCGCCGCGGCGAACCAGACGCCCGGCGATGCCAACACGCTGTTCATCGCCGTCTCGAGGCTCACGATCACGCTCGCCCGG
Source organism: Tepidisphaeraceae bacterium (assembly GCA_035483795.1). Classification (GTDB taxonomy): domain Bacteria; phylum Planctomycetota; class Phycisphaerae; order Tepidisphaerales; family Tepidisphaeraceae; genus DASXMX01. Next base: position 436 of record DATHPP010000242.1, read on the forward strand.
CTTTGCGCGTCGTAGGCGATTACCGCGTTGGCATAGTTGAATTCCAGATACTCCATCAGGTGCCGGAGCCGCGAGGCCAGGGCGGCGCCGCGCCGGTCGTCCGTCCGCGAGCTGGTCGGATCGAAAGCCTCCCAACCTCTGGGCGTTTTCACCTCGACCCAGGCGTGCGCGTCGGAGTCGTAAACCGTGTATGACTGGGTGAAATCGTTGTAGTTGGCCGGCTCGCACTTGAACCCGATGACCATCCGCGCCTGCATTCCCAGCGACTGGCACATCAGGGTCATGGCCCCGGCAAAGTATTCGCAATGCCCGCGCTTCCAGTTGTAGAGAAACGCCTCGATCGGGTCTTTCCCGCCGATCTGGTCCGCGTCGGTCAGGTCCAGCGTGTAAGAGAAATGCTCGCGAAGATAACGTTCGATGTTGGCTGCGACGGCGGCGTCCAGCGAACTGACGCCGTTGCGGGCGATCCGCAGATCGGCCAGGTTCCTGCCCTGGCGGTCGACCCCGCACACTTCGGGCAGGCGTGCGAAGGCATACACCCTGCTGAAATCCCGCCGCACCTGCGCCGCGTCGGGCCCTTTCCAGGTCGGCTGGTCCTGCGGGGAATTGGTGGAGATCACCTCGTACTCGATCCGGTCCCTGGGCTGGCGGTAGGTCTGTAGCGTCCCATCGGCCGGCGCGTAGTACATCCCGATGGCGGGACGCGTGCTGATTCGCCTCGGTCCCGACAAGGCAAAGATGACACTGGTGTTGGTGGGCCACAGGGTCACCTCCTGGCGCCACTGGTCCGGGCCCTCGCCGCCGTACGCGATGCTCTCGCCCGGCTGGACGGCGACGTAGCTGTGGTCCGACGATGCATGTCGACGAATCTGCGCGTTGGTTCCGTTCCAGTCCCACGAGCCCCCGCGGGTGGGACCCGTGTAGCGATCCAGGGTCAGCCCGCGAAGCAGCAGCGTTTCACTGCCCTGCACCAGCCGATCGTTGCGAAACACCTTGACGAACGCGACAGTCTCGTGGCTTTGCGTGATCCGCGCCACCGATTGAAAGCTGACGTGCTCGCTGAACCCAGTCAGGGGGTTGTCCCCGGGAAATCGAATCGGTCCGGTGATACCGACCGGACCGCGCGGAAAGAGCACGAAGACTCCCACGGCGAACGCGATCCCCACGACCGCGACGGCGATCGTCAATTTTCTCATCGAGCGGCCCAGGTGACGGTGATCCTGCCCCAGACCCGCGGGGGTCAGCTTCTGCGTGGGGATGGCCATTGCGGCCGCGGCCTCGTCCGCTTCCATTTTCAGGTGAAACAGCAGACAACAGTACAGCGAGAGAAACAGGTAGCCGGTGAGTATCAGGCCGAACACCAGGCTCGCCGTGTTCATCGACGCCGCCACCATCAGCAACAGGCTCAGGACCAGAAGCTGCGCCCAGTCGCGATTGCCGCGCTGCTCCCACAGTTTGACCAACTGGAGGAAGACCAGGAACTGCCCGACGACCATGACCGGCGTCCCCTGCCCGCTCAGCCCTTCCCGAACGATGTAGATCACCGAACCCAGCGTGATCAGGTTTGCCAGACCGTGCGGCAGGGATTTGAAGCGTCCAGTACGCACCAGCCACGCGTTGATCAGGATGCCGATCACCCCCAGTAGCCAGATCCCCCACGACTGCCCGGCCATTGCGAAGCCGGTGATGCCCAGCAGCATCAGCATATACATCGCCGGTCGAAATTGTCTGACGTCGTAACTCATGAGGTTGCCGGCTCAAGGGGCGGTCGGTGGTCGTCGGGCATGGCGGCGATAAAGTCGGCCTTCGGGTCGAATTTGAACCACGCCTTGGCCCGCGGGGAATCCGCCGGCACCGCAACCAGCCCGCCATGCACCTCCTGCACTCCCAGCGATTCGTCATGCGCCGTGAACAGTACCGGCGTCGTCCCATTCCGCAGCCCCGGCCGCATGTGGAGCGCCATCTCTCCAAGTCCGTGCGACGTATTGAGCGGCAGACGCGCCAGCAGCGACAGGACTTCGGATTTGTGCCGTTTGCCGCGCGTCGGCTGCACCACCACCCACTTTCCCGACCAGACACACAATCCAACCAACAGTCCCTGATCCAGCGCCACGGCCGCCAGCGATGCGGCCATCGCGATCGAACGCTCGACCAGCGCATGCTCCTCCAGCGTACGCTCTGGCACCAGCGTATCGACCAGCAGCAGGACCCGCGGGGGCGAGACTCGCGTCATCTCCCGCGACACCAGCGTCCCGGCGCGGGCGCTGCGGCGCCAGTAAATCCAGCGCGGGTTGTCGCCGGGGCGGTATTCCTTGACGCCGTAGAACTCGTCGGCCCCGCCCGGCTGCGGCCGCGACATCTCCCCGCTGCTGTCCGCCGACCGGCACATCGCCAGCAGTTTCCGGCTCACCTCCGCCCCAGGGGGGTAGATCAGCAATTCGTCCTTCCTGCGCCCGATCACCGCGCGCTTTACGAAGCCGAACGGAAAGCTCGTGATCAATTGATAACGATCCAGCGTGTGGAGCCCGCGACGTTTGGGGATCAACACCGTCGGCACCGACGCCATCATCTGCGGCGCCGCGTGCAGCAGAAAGCTGTGCGGCTGCCTGGCGAACCCCTCGACCCCGTCCAGTTCCGCCAGCACAACAGACAAACTCGGCCAAAACCTCTTGGTGTTGGTGAGTTCATAGCCAACCGTGATCGGCTCGCCGACGCACGCGTGATCGGGCAGCGCCCGATGCAGGATCAGCCCACGCAGAACCAGCCGGCTGATCACTCCGCTGATCAGCAGCACGCCGACCATCAGCCCGAACATGCCAAACAGCAGGTTCGCCTGGCTGTTGATCGCCGCCACGCCCATAAACAACATCATCGCGACGTAGACGATCCCCGTGATGGAAAACTTCAGCGCCGCGCGACGGTGCAGAACGGTCGCACGACCCGGCGAACTTGGCGGCTGACGACGAAACATCGGGAAACGCCAGTATCATACGCGGCGTCCCCCATCCCGGCGAAGGTGGCCAAAATTGACCGGCCGGCCTATCGCTGCGCCTGGCCCGCCCGATCATCGAAGGCGGCCTTGAGCGTGTGCGCAAGATTGTCGCCGCGCAGCGCTCCGCCGTTGCCCGCTATGAGCCTTCCCGTGTCCCCGTCGATCAGGAATGCGCTGGGAATGAACTCGATTCCATACATCTGCGGAATCTCCCCCTTGAACTCGTTTTTGCTCAGAATCATGTCCCAAGTGATGTGCTGCTGGGCCATGACGCTCCTGACGGTCCGCGTATCACCGGGCTTGTCGAGGCTGAAGCCGAGTATTTCCAGGCCTTTGGGGTGATACTGGCGGTAGGCCTTGACTACTCCCGGGACCTCCTGCATGCACGGCCCGCACCACGTGGCCCAGAAGTCAAGCATCACCAGCTTGCCCCGGTAGTCGGAGGGAAAGTTGACGACCTTGCCCTCGATGGTCGTCGCCTTGAAACGGATCCCCTGTCCGCCCTTCTTCGGAGGCTCCGAACTGACCGGCGAGCAAAGTACCGACAGCAGCAGAAGCACGAGGCACCAACACGTTGTTGAACTCTTCATGCGTCTCCTTCACCCTGGGAATCCCACGGCGGACTTGAGCAGAATAAAGCAATATCCGGCTATTTCAACAGTAAGCATCGCCCGATGTAACGCGCCTCTGAGGCATTGCTTCGTGCATCGAACTTCGATCATGCTGCTGACGCTGGGGGCGGCCCTCGTCTCGTTGTCTAAGGCGGGGGCTGAAGATCGGGTGTCGATTCATCGGTTGCCACCCGGCGCGGTTCAGCCGCAAGTCGCCGTCGACAACGGTGGAATTGTTCATCTGATCTACCTGGCCGGCGATCCCGCACACTCAGATATTTTCTACGTGCGCTCCGGCGATCACGGCGTCACGTGGAGCTCACCATCCCGCGTCAACCGCCAGCCGGGCAGCGCGATTGCCCTGGGCACGGTTCGCGGGCCGCACCTTGCCCTCGGACGCAACGGCTATGTTCACGTGGCGTGGATGGGATCGTCTCTGGCGCAGCCCAAGGCGCCGGGCAAGAGGACGCCGATGCTCTATGCCCGCCTCCGCGGCGACGGCTCGACGTTCGAGCCTCAGAGGAACGTGATCGCCGCACATCCGGGTCTGGACGGGGGAGCTTCCATTGCCGCCGATCAAGCCGGCAACGTCTGGGTCGCATGGCACGCCCCGGAACGCGACCGCGACGGCGAGCAGGATCGCCGGGTGTGGGTTGCGCGGTCCGTCGATGACGGAAAAGGCTTCGCCCCCGAAGTCCCCGTCTCGCCGGCCGCCACCGGCGCGTGCGGCTGCTGCGGGATGCGCGTTGCCGCCGCCGACGGAAAGTTCTTTGTTCTCTATCGCGGCGCTTCCGAGCAGGTCAACCGCGGCATGTATCGAGTGGTCGCCTCCACCGATCTGTCCGATCCGCGCGTCTGCGAGATTGCGCCGATGAAGATCGGAATCTGCGTCATGAGCACCGCTGCCCTCGCGCCGGCGCCCCGCGGCTTATTGGCCGCGTGGGAAACGGGCGACGACGTGTTCTGGTCCCGATTTGATCCGGCAGGGGAACAGGTGGTGCCCCATTCGGTTCCCCGGATCTTGCCGGCCAATCGGAAGCATCCTGCCATCGCGTCCTCGAGCTCTGGGCAAGTTCTGCTGGCTTGGGCGGAAGGGACTGGCTGGAACAAGGGCGGCGCCGTCGGCTGGCAGGTTTTTGGACCGAACGGGCACCCGGTCGCAGCGGGTTCAGGCCATGCGGCGGATTTACCGGCCTGGGATTCCCCCGCCGTCTTCACCAGGCCTGATGGCGGGTTTGTCATCGTCTACTGAACCGCTAATCACCCTGCAATCGTTGGAATGCCATTTGCTGCTTCCAGACAGTCCGATCGGCGGGAGATCCATGAGCAAAATCCTGATTGTTGATGACGCCCCGGCTGGCCGTGAGGCAATGGCTAAGTGGCTCCAGCGCGAGGGTTTCGAAACCTCCACCGCACGCAACGGGGCCGAAGGGCTGGTGCGGCTCAAGGAATCCAAGCCGGACCTCATCCTCCTGGACCACATGATGCCGGAGGTGGACGGATTGACGTTCCTGGCTGGAATCCGCAGGTTTCCTAAGTGGAAAGCGCTGCCGGTTATCATGCTCACGGGCATCAAGGACAAGACCCACGCGATTAAGGCTCAGACGCTGAACGTCAGCGAGTACATGGTGAAAAACGAGTTCACGCCAAGGGAGCTGCTGGACGGAATCCGCAAGCACCTTCACCTCAGCCCGCCTTCGGCCCAAGTCGCCAATCAGGCAGAGTACCCCCTGTCGCAGTGACAAATAGGACAGACGACGGATTTGTTACGCCAGTTGGCTCACAGAGGGGTCACCAGCCACCCGCCGTCCACGCGGAGGACCTGCCCGGTGACGAAGGAGGCGTCGTCGGAACAGAGGAACGCGACGCCGTTGGCGATGTCGCGCGGGTTGCCATACCGATCAAGGGAAACACCTTCCTCGGCCAGTTTCGGGTCGATGGCGCGGGTGACAAGAAACCGGGCGGTTTTGGTGGGACCGGGGCTGACGACGTTCGCCCGCACACCGTGTGGGCGAAGCTCCAGCGCCAGGCACCGGCAGAAGTGGACCACGCCGGCCTTGGCGACGGCGTAGGCGACGCCGTCGGTGCAGCCCATGTGCGCCGCGTCGGAACCGATGAACACGACAGCGCCTTTCTGCCGCTGCATCATCCCCGGCACAATGGCGCGAGTGACGACCATCGTACCGACCAGATTGCGGTCCAGGATCGCTCGTACGTCTTCCATCGGGACATTCAGCGCATCGTTGGGCTTGGGTTTCCCCCCTCTGGCAGCGATGTCGCCCCCGGCGTTGTTGACCAGCAGTCCGATCGGGCTCAGCGCGGATTCGATCTTCTGCACCGCCACCCGAACCTGCTCGGGATTGGCGATGTCGGCGGTGACGCCGAGGGTCCGCACGCCGTATTTGGAAGCAATCTGGCCCGCCACGTCATCGAGGTTCTTTGCTTCCCCGAATTCCGCCGGGGCCTGCTGCGAGATGTCGTGAACCGCGACATCCGCCCCCGCCTCCGCCAGCCGCTCCGCCATCGCCCGCCCCAACCCGCGACCGGAACCCGTAACGAACGCAACTCTGCCTTTCAGGGTGCTCATTGATCGTGTCTCCATAGCGCGGGCATTTCCCGCCGCGACGCGCCGGAGTCGGGCGGTGCCCGCCCTACTGCGCGGTCCATCCTCCATCGACAAACAATCCCGTGCCGGTCACGTACGATGATGCATTCGACGCCAGGAACAGCGCCGCCCCGGCGATCTCGTGCAGCTCTCCCCAGCGGCCCATCGGCACCTTGGACACAAATGCCTGGTACTTGGCCGGGTCGTCGAGCAGCGATCGATTCATTTCGGTGGCGAACGGGCCGGGGCAAAGCGCGTTCACCGTCACCCCTTTGCCCGCGCATTCCAGCGCCAGCACGCGCGTCAGGCCCATGACGCCCGCCTTGGCTGAGGCGTAGGGCGACCGCTCCGCCAACGCCACCACCGACATGATCGAGCCGAGATTGATGATGCGGCCCCAGCCGCGCTGGCACATCCCGCCGATCACTTCGCGACAGCAGAGCCAGGGCGCTTTGAGATTGACGTCGACCACGGCGTCCCAGTCGGTTTCCTTCAATTGCTGGATCGGCCCGCGGATGTTGATGCCAGCGTTGTTGACGAGAATGTCGATCGGCCCGATCGCCCCCTGAGCGGCGGCGACGAGCCCCGCAACTTCGGCGGC
>DATHPP010000243.1:0-30251 GCA_035483795.1 Tepidisphaeraceae bacterium
CAGCAGCGACTTGGCGGCATCGGCCTTGTCCTCGGCGGTGTAGTCCTGGGTGAGGACCTGCTTGTAGGTGAGATCGAGAACGCCTTTGACGATTTTGCCGGTGAGCAGGGCGCTGGTTTGCCCGCCGCCATCGGTGCGGACGGTGATTTCCTGGTCGATGCCGTAGCTGATGAGGCGTTGCTGGCCGGGCGGTAGGTCGTCGATGTTGGCGTCGCCGGCGTAGGCGCCGTCGGCCAGCACGGTGATCGGGCCCTGCATGAGGAATTTGCCGGAGGTGTTCTTGAGGCGGGCGCCCAGGAGCGGGTTGTTGGGCAAAACCGATGGGTTGTAGATGCTGAGTTTTTCGGCTTCGACGGTGTCGGTAACGATTGGGAGCATCGCCGACTGCTGGCGGGCGATGCTGACCGAACCGACGGTGTACTGGAACAATTCGCCGACCTTGGCGGCGGAGGCGATGGAAGCGATCGAGGCGGTGGGGTTGAGGGCTTTGTAGCTGTCGGCAAGACCATTCTCGGCAAGGGCGGCGCCACCCCTGCCAGCACCGAAGGACCCTCCCGCCGCCCGGCGTCCCAACATCTGCGGCGCGGCTGGCTGGGCCAACGGGACTGCGGCGGCTGTTGCAGACAGCACCGACATGCGATCCACGTCCTTCTCCTGTAATCCTTCGGAGTAGGTCTGCGGCCGCAGACTCGCGTAGAGTTCCGCCTGCACGACCGGCCGCGGGACATACAGCGGCTGATACAGGTCTTCGATAAAACTGATTGGCCGGCCGCTCACCAGACTCAGTTGCACATCCTTCCAGTCGCCGTCGGTCTGGTTTTCCACGATGGCCCAGCCCTGGAGAGCGGAGCGCTTGGGATCCTCGCCCTTGGAAGGGAGGATCAAGCGATAGCTTGTCTTCCACACCGGCGTCTCGACGACATAACCGATGCGCACGCGGCGATCTCCGTTGCCGTTGAAATGGATTTCGACCGGCTTCTTGTCCTTGTCGCGCGATTGGGCGAGCGCGGTCAGGGCGCTGGCGAGTTCCTTGCGGAGCTCGGCGTCCTGAATTTTCACGCCGCCCACTTTGTCCAGCTCGACCGGCTGGATGCCGGAATCATTGACGAGGTTGACGATCCAGAGGTCCTGGAGTTGTGGGTGAGCGGGTTCGCCGACGGCGCGCTGCTGTTTTTCGACGCCGAGGACCGTGCCTTCGATCTGCGGAAGGCCCTGGTTTTGCGTGATCGAAACCTGCGCGCCGCGAAGCTGGTTGAGCAGGTCTGCCAGCGCGGGGTTGCTCGTCAGGTCGATCTGGAAGCTGCGCAGTGTGCGGGTGATCGGCCCCTGGCTGGCGTAGTTGACCGCGGCGACTTTGCCGCCGTCCATGTCCTCGAGCACCAGGCTCTTAAGGATGTCGTTGATCTGTTCGGTCTTGAAGCGCAGGACGGTGTCGGCGTTGCCGTTGACGGTGCCGAAGTGCTCGAAATAGCCGACGCCGCTGGAGAAGAGGACGACTTCCTTGACCGGGACGTCGGTCTGCGCGTCCGCCGGGGCGGCGCGGACGGGACTGAGTTCAGAGGCCGCGGCAAGCGCGGCGAGGGTAATCGCGGAGTTGAGGAAACGTTTCATGGTCCTGGTTCCTTTCAATTCACAAGTTGCGGCATTTCCCCTCTCCCTTCGGGAGAGGGCTGGGGTGAGGGGAAATCGAAGGCGCCCTTCCCACGGCCCTCACCCCAACCCTCTCCCGGAGGGAGAGGGGGAAATGCGGGCGTTCTCGTGGCGTCTAATTGTCCACACTTTCGACACACACGGCATCGAAAAGTTCCCGTTTTGGCTCGGCGGGCAAAAGGCGCATAATCAGCGGCTGCAATGAGTGACGTGGCTGTCGAACCGATTACCGGACCGATTAACGCAACCCTCACACCGCCGGGGTCGAAGAGCCTGACCAACCGCGCGCTGGTTTTGTCGGCGCTGGCGGAGGGGGAATGCGAACTGAGCAACGTGCTCTTCGCCGACGACACGCTGGTGATGCTGGAATGCCTCGGGAAGCTGGGCTTCGACGTGAACATCGAGCGCCCGGCGCTGCGCGTGACGGTCGGCGGGATGGGCGGGAAAATTCCGCGCGATCGGGCCGAGCTGTTTTGCGGGAACAGCGGGACGACGATCCGATTCCTGACGGCGCTGTGCGCCCTGGGCCGCGGCCATTACAACCTCGACGGCATCCCGCGCATGCGGCAGCGGCCGATCGGGCAACTGGTCGATCTTCTGAAGAATCTGGGCGGGCGACTGGAATATGTGATGGAGCCCGGTTTCCCGCCGGTCAACGTGATCGCCGACGGACTGCCCGGCGGGCTGATCAAGTTCGGCGGGGCGCAGTCGTCGCAATTCCTCTCGGCAATCCTTCAGGTGGCGCCGTACGCCCGGCACGAGGTGCGCGTCGATCTGGAGGGGAAGCAGCCGAGCTGGCCCTACGTGGCGATGACGATGCGGCTGATGGACCAGTTTCGCAGCACGCCGCACCTGATTCGCGACACGCTCACCGGCGAGCCGAGGCAGATCATCATTCCACAGGACCCATACGTCGCCACCGATTATGCGATCGAGCCGGATGCCAGTAATGCGGCGTATTTTCTGGCCGTGGCGGCGATTCATCCGGGATCGCAGGTCACGATCAAAAACCTCGGGAAGCACAGCCTTCAGGGCGATGTCGGGTTTGTCGAGGTGCTTGAGCGAATGGGCGCGGGCGCGAACGTCCAGAAGGATTCGATTACCGTGACGGGCGCCGAAACGCTGGAAGGAATCGAGATCGACCTGTCGTCGATGCCCGACCAGGCGCAGACGCTGGCGGTCGTCGCGCTGTTCGCTCAGGGCCCCACGACGATTCGCGGCCTGCATACGCTTCGCGTGAAGGAAACCGACCGCATCGCGGCCCTGGCCACTGAGCTGCGGAAATTGGGCGCAGATGTGGAGGTGGAAGGGGATGATCTGACGATTCAGCCGCCGGACCGCATCCGTCCCGCGCAAATTGACACGTATGACGATCACCGCATGGCGATGAGCTTCGCGGTCGCCGGGACCAGGTCGGCGGGGGTGGTGATCAAAGATGCCGAGTGCGTGAATAAGACGTATCCCAATTATTTTCGCGATTTGGCAACGCTGGGATGATCGGATTCACCAACCGGTGAGCGTCCGAGCGCGCCCCGCAAGCGGGGCGGCTAAACGAGAAGGTGCTGACGCACGGGATTACTGTGTGTGGTCGCGAAGAAACTGAATCGTGGCGGGCCAGGCTTGTTCGCTGGCCTTCATGTTCGCGACGCCGCGGTTGGGATCGTTCTGGGCGCGGAGAAAGCCATGGCCCGCGCCTTCATAAACGTGTGGCTCGTAGGTTTTTTTCAAGCTTCCCATCGTCGCTTGCGTGGGCTTGACGGTGGCGGTGATTCGAGCGTCGTCGCCGCCGTAGAAGCCGGCGACGGGCGCTTTGATCTTGGCCATGTCGTCGTTCTTGGGCGGGACGCCGTAGTAGACGACGGCGGCGCTCAACCCGGGCTGGGCGACCGCGTAGGCGAAGCTGTTGCCGCCGCCCCAGCAGAATCCGATGACGGCGATCTTGCCACTGGCCGCAGGAAGCTTGAGGGCGTAATCGCGGGTGGCGTTGAGGTCGGCCATGACCTCAGGGGCGCGGACTTCGCGGATTTTGGCCATGACGTTCTGCTGGCCGCCCAGCGAGTCGGAGCCGCCGCCATTGGGGCCGTGGCCCGAGAGCATGTCGGGGGCGATGGCGATGAAGCCGTCGGCGGCGAGCTGGTCGGCGACGCCGCGCACCCAATCCGTTTCCCCGAAGATCTCGTGAATGACCAGCACGACGGGCGCCTTGTCGGAGCGCTCGGGATAAACGATGTAAGCCTTGAGCGGCACCTTCTTGTCGGGGACGGCGATGTCCACCCACTCGCCGTGGCGCGGCGATTTATCCAGCGCGGCCTTGGCGTTGTCGGCATCGGGCGGCAGCCCGCCGGGCGTGCCCGGGGCGGCGCCGAAAGACAAACTCGATGTAATCACCAAACTCAAAACGCAGATCGGTCCAGGTCGCATGTTGCCTCCTTCGGGTCGTAATGTAACGCAAAGGGGTGCAAATCAGGAAACATCTTTTTTCTGCTTTGCCAGGAGGATCGACATGCGACGGGATGCCGACCGACAATACCGGGATGAACCGCTTCGATGTGATTGTCGTCGGCGTCGGCGCCATGGGCTCGGCGACGACCTATCAGCTGGCGCGGCGCGGCGTGCGCGTCCTGGGCCTGGAGCAATTCGATATTCCTCACGCCCTGGGCAGCTCGCACGGGCAATCGCGCATGATCCGCATGGCCTATTTCGAGCACCCCGATTACGTGCCGCTCCTGCGCCGGGCCTACGAGCTTTGGCATGAGTTGGAGGCGCTGAGCGGCGAAAAACTCCTTCATCTCACCGGCGGCATCTATATCGGCCCGGAAAAAGGCGAGGTGGTCGGCGGCTCGCTGCGATCGGCCCGCGAGCATCGCCTTCCGCACGAGTTGATCGATGCCGCGGAGTTGAGTCGCCGGTATCCGCAGTTTCGCGTTCCGGAAGATTGGATGGCGCTGCACGAGCCCAACGCCGGGTTTCTGCTGCCGGAGCGGGTCGTGGCGGCGTATGCAAATGCTGCACTTGTTGCCGGGGCGGAACTTCACGGCAGGGAGCGCGTCATCGAATGGCGCGCCGATGCCGGCGGCGTCGCGGTGCGGACCGACCGCGCGGAATATCAGGCCGGACATCTCGTCTTCTGCGGCGGGCCGTGGAGCAGCACGCTAATCGGCGACCTCGGGGTGAAACTCCTCGTCACCCGGCAGGTCATGGCGTGGGTCTGGCCTCGTGAGCCACAGCAGTTTGCCTTTGGACGGATTCCCGTCTGGGCGATCGATCACCTGGACGGGACGCTGCATTATGGGTTCCCGATGATGGATGATGTGCCGGGATTCAAAATTGCACATCATGCCCCGGGCGCGGCGACGGATCCCGATCAGGTTGTCCGCGAGGTGCAGCCGGGCGATGAGCGGGGCATTCGGCCGATCCTGAGCACGATGATTCCCGCGGCCGACGGTCCGCTGCTTTCGATGAAGGTGTGCCTCTACACGAACAGCCCGGACGGTCATTTCATCATCGACCATCATCCGGTGCACGATCGGGTGACGATCGCCTGCGGGTTCAGCGGGCATGGGTTCAAGTTCGCCAGCGTGGTGGGGGAGATCCTGGCGGACCTGGCGATGTTGGGTTCGACGAAACTTCCGGCGCAGTTCCTCGAGCTGAGGCGATTTTTGTAGGAGGTACGCTTGTGGCACAGCCGCCTCGGCTGTGTTCGACCGAAGGTCGAAACTCTTCCACTTTTGCAAGAGAGCACAGCCGGGGCGGCTGTGCCACATTCGTGCCTGCTACCTGATGCAATACAAATTGTGCAGGGTGCGGATGAAGAGGTCGCCCTGGGAAATGGCGGGCGAAGCATGCGTTTCCTCGCCAAGAGAGTTGACGCCGATCATTTCGAGTTGGGGCGAGGCTTTGAGGACGAACGTGTCGCCATTGTCGGCGGGAAAATAGAGATTGCCGCCGGCACTGACGGCCGAGGCGCTGTGGTGCGGGCCCAGGCGATGCTTCCACATCAACTTTCCAGTCCGCGCTTCCCAGCAGGATCCGATGCCATCGTCGGAGGCGACGTAGAAATAATCTCCAGCCGCGATCGGCGACGGAACGTATGCGGCGCCGCGGTGATCGTGCCAGAGCACTTTGCTGTTGCTCACGTTGCCAAAACCGCTGGGATCGATAGCGACCAGGTGATAGGTCGGAAAGCCGCCGGTGACAAAGACGATCCCGTCGGTCTCGACGAGGCTGGCGACGAATTGTTCGGTCGGCCCGTCGATTCCCCAGATCGGCTGGCCGGTGTTGGCATCGTAGCTGACGACGCACTTGCTGCCGCTGAGGATAAGCTGCTCGCGGCCGGCGAGCGTCCGAATGATCGGCGTGCAATACGAACGCGTCTGGTTCGGCCGGTGGGCACACCACAATTCGCGGCCGGTTTCTTTGTCGAAGGCGACGATCGACGCGGCGGGCGAATCCTGATCGCAGTTCAGGATCACCCTGTTTCCGTAAAGCACCGGCGAGCTGCAAAAACCGTGAATGGAATGAAACTCTGCGGGTGAGCAGCGCCAGATTTCGCGGCCGTCCAGGTCGCAGCAGACCAGCTCAATTCTGGGGATGTCAAAGAAGGCAACCCATACATGCTTCTGGTCCGCGGCAGGCGTGGCGCTGGCATAGCTGTTCAGATTGTGCTTGGGCTCGAGCATGGCCCGGACGACGACGCGCTGCCAGAGGAGTTTTCCGCTGGCGCGATCGAGGCACAGTAGCACGCGCTGACCCTGATCTTCGAGGCAGGTGGTGAGGAAGATGCGATCGCCGACGACGATGGGCGAGGAGTGGCCTTTGCCGGGGATGGGGGTTTTCCACCGGACGTTTTCGCTGGCGGACCAATGGGTTGGGATGTTGGTTTCGCTCGACGTCCCGTCGCCGCGTGGGCCGCGCCATTGGGGCCAGTCTTCGGCAAAGACGTTGGACTTCGGCATTGCAATCAGGAGCAGTAGCAGGCACGCTCCGCGTGCCGTCAGCCACGGCACGCGGAGCGTGCCTGCTACCAACGAATGTTGCAATCCGCCGGCTCGCGACATGTTCATCCAGGAGGCGCGTTTACCGTGAGTTTTTCTCGAATCGCCGCTGGAATTGCGATGGAGCGCATGTCGCCGGTGTCCAGAGCACAGCAAACGCTCGTGGTCTTACCGAGCGCGACCCGCTTGCCGTCGACGAAGAATTCCACATCGTAACTGAACGATTTCTCTCCGACGCGGGCCACGCGCATTTTCACTTCGACCTCATCCTCGAACTTGACCGGCCCGAAAAACTCGCAGCTCGCCGAAACCCGCGGCCAGCCGATGTGGATGTCATCATGCTGCATCGAGACGCTCAACCCGACCGAGCGGAAAAAAGCATGCTCGACTTCTTCCATCATCTTGAAGAAGTTGGAAAAGTGCATGATTCCCGCCTGATCGGTCTCGGAAAACTGCACGCGGTGGGTGATGGAATAGTCGGTGGGCATCCGGGGGAAGATTATCGCGACGTGTTCACGACGATTTCAAGCAGCTCGACACACGGCTCATTGTCGCAATAAATCATCCCGAGGCGACCGTAGACCTCGCCCTGGGGCTCGGGCGTGAAGAGCCTCAGCACGCCGCTGCCGGCGGGAAAACGCAGGAAATAGCGCGGCTTCACGCGGCGGTGAAGCTTGTGCTTGATCAGAATCGCACCCAGCGGCGTGCGCTTTTCACGAATCTCGCGGCTGACCTCCTCGGGCATGAAACGCAGGTCGAGGCGCACAACTCCCCATTCGACGACTTTGTCACTGCCCTGTGGGGTGAGGCTGATCTTGCGGCGGTAATAATCCCCTTCCAGGTTCTCGTCCAGAACGTGCACGTCCACCGGCTTGCCGTGATGCCGCTCGAGCACGAGCGTCATGTGGCTGTGATGCACGAGCAATTCGTCCTGGGGATGGGGAATGTGTTCCGGCTGAATGATGTTGCATTCCGGAACGAAGGGCCCCGCTGCGAACGGCTGACACAACTCCGACAGCAGCGCCTTGCCGGCGACGGCGTCGATCACGGGCTGGGGCTGACTCACGCTCATATGCGGATGACTTACGCTCATGCGCCCTCGCGCGGTCTACGTGTAACGGACGTTCTGGAACTGCGGCTCGAAAAACCGGGGAAGCAGGGAATCGACGCGAAGGAGGCCGTCGCGGGTGACGCGGACCCGGTCCCCCTCGATCGTGATGTAGCCTTCGGCCATGAGCGACTCGTAGGCGTCGCGGAACACCGAAAGGATCTCCTGGCCGAACTTCTGGCGGAAGTAGCTGGCATCGATCTTCCCGGTCTTGAGCTGGAGGATCATCTCGCGAATCAGCCGCTGATGATCGGTGACCGGCAGGGCGCGGTTGATGGGAAGCTGGCCGGCGTCGAGCTTGCTGATGTATTGCTCCCAGGTGTCGACGTTCTGGTAATGTACGCCCTGGAAATGTCCGAACGACGCGACGCCGGTGCCGACCAGATCGGCCCCGTGCCAGAGCGAATCGCGATAGACGAAGCCGGCGTGACGCTCGGGCTTCACCAGGGTGTAGCCGCTGGAGACGACGTAGCCCGCCGCTTCGAATTTTGTGAACGCTTCATCGACCCAGCGGCGTTTGGTTTCCCAACTGGCGATGTCGGAAACGCCGCCGTGTGCCAGGGCGTCCTTGGCGATCTTCGAGTTGAACGGAACTTCCATCTGGTAGATCGTCACCGAATCGGGATCGAGCGCCAGGGCTTTGTCGACGGCATACTTCCA
The DNA here is from genome assembly GCA_035483795.1 of Tepidisphaeraceae bacterium. Lineage (GTDB taxonomy): Bacteria > Planctomycetota > Phycisphaerae > Tepidisphaerales > Tepidisphaeraceae > DASXMX01. The sequence goes on from DATHPP010000243.1 coordinate 8,413, forward strand.
CTTGTCATCGGTCTCGCCCAGCATGCCGGCGATCAGGTCGATGTTGATCTGCGGGAAGCCCACATCGCGGGCCCACTGATAGGCGCGTTCGATTTCCGGGGATTTGTGGGCCCGGCCGTTGATGGTCAGGATCTCGTCGTCGAAATGCTCGACGCCGAGGCTCAGACGCGTAACCCCGATCTGCTTGATCGTCTGGAGCTTGGACTGCTTGAGCGTGCCGGGCTCGCATTCAAACGTGACTTCCTTGGCGGCATTCCAGGTCCACTTTTCGTTGATGCGCTCGATCAATCGCAAAAGTTGGGCATTGCTGAGAAAGGAGGGCGTACCTCCTCCGAAGTAGACGAACTCGAATTGTCGCCCGCCGAAACCGTCCCGGTCGGCGTAGAGATGGATTTCCTTCGAGAGGGCATCGAGATAGGTTTCCACCTCGTCCGCGTTCTTATCTGTGTAAACGCGGAAATAGCAGAATTTGCAGCGTTTGCGGCAAAAGGGAATGTGCAGATAAAGCCCAAGCGGCGTGCCGGGGCGCGGGGGGCGGTCCAGCGCCGCTACAACATCAGGAACGTGTCCGGGCGACCAGACCGAAAACGGGGGATAATTGGCGACGAAATAGCTACCGACTTCCGTCGCCTTTTTCTGCGGTAACGTCTCTAGTTCCATGGGTTGCAAACCGTTCTGCGCAACAACATCCGAGTTCGCACTACACTGTACCCCGATCATAGGGCGGGCGTTTGAGATCGGGCGAACGATTATTCTTACTCCAACCTCCTCCCCCGTTTTACCAGCGCCAGACAAATCGGAAATGCAACCGGGCAACTCTCGGAGGCAATCTTGTTAAGATGAAGTTCGGACGATGACGGAATCGGATTCAAGACTTCTTCCTCTCTCGATCCGCGGTCGCGGGGCTGCGGACAATCCACCGAACCGGTTCGATCGAATCGAGATCCAACCAGACGGAGAGATGCTCGATCAGGAGGAGCCGATTCCTCCCGAAACGGTTTATCTCAAGGACACCGCCCGCACGATCATCGCCACCAACGACAGCCCGGACGTCGGATTCACGCACAGCATCAACCCCTACCGCGGGTGCTCGCACGGATGCATCTACTGCTACGCCCGGCCGACGCACGAATACTTCGGCTTGTCCGCAGGGCTCGACTTCGAGACGAAAATCTTTGTCAAGGAGGATGCGCCACAGCTTCTGCGCAAGGAATTGTCATCCCCGAATTGGCAACCGACGACGCTGTCGCTGAGCGGCGTGACCGATTGCTATCAGCCGGTCGAGCGCCAACTGGCGCTCACGCGACGATGCCTGGAGGTTCTGCTCGAATTCCGCAACCCTGCGGGCGTCATTACCAAGAATCACCTCGTCACCCGCGACATCGACCTGCTGGCGCAACTCGCGTCCCTGAGCGCCGCGGTCGTGATGGTGTCGGTGACGACCCTGGACCCCGAGCTTTCGGCACGGATGGAGCCGCGTACCAGCGCGCCGGCGCGAAGGCTGGCCGCGATCGAGGCGATCGCCCGGGCCGGGATTCCCGCAGGCGTGATGGTGGCGCCGGTCATTCCGGGACTGACGGACCACGAGATGCCGATGATCCTCAAAGCCGCCGCCCAAGCCGGCGCGATGACTTGCGGGTATGTGCCGATCCGACTGCCGTTCGCAGTCGCGCCGCTTTTCGAGCAGTGGCTTTCACGCCACTATCCCGACCGCAAGGACAAAGTGCTCAACCGCATTTGCGATCTGCGCGGCGGCAAGCTCAACGATTCCAACTTCCACTCCCGCATGCGCGGCCAGGGCGTCTTCGCGGACCAGATCGCGAGCATGTTCCAACTTGCCCGCCGCAAAGCGGGGCTGGATAAGCCGTTTCCAAAACTGTCTACCGAAGCATTTCGCGCTGGCGGGCAGCTTACGCTTTTCTAACTTTAAAAGAGTGAACCACGGAGGCGCAGAGACACGGAGGTGCGCTCGACTCCAAACACGGTCCTGAATTCTATCCAAATGAAATAAATACGAGAGAAATGTGCGGAAAAGCGCGCCCCTCCGTGTCTCTGTGCCTCCGTGGTTTCACCTGTCTGCCTGCAATTACGAGAGCAGCAGTTCGAGGTCATCGCGACCGAGCTTGCTGATCAGGCTGTTGTCGGCGCCAATGATCGCATCGGCCAAATCACGCTTGGTTTGCTGAAGTTGAAGGACCTTTTCCTCGACGGTGTCCTTGGCGATCAAACGGTAGGCGAAGACCTGCCGGCTCTGGCCGATACGGTGGGCGCGGTCGATGGCCTGGGCTTCGACCGCCGGGTTCCACCACGGGTCCAGCAGGAAAACGTACTCGGCGGCGGTGAGGTTGAGGCCCAGGCCCCCGGCCTTGAGGCTGATGAGAAACAGCTTGCATTCCGGATCGGTCTGGAATTTCTCGACGACCGCGGCGCGATCGCGCGTCCGCCCGTCCAGGTATTCGTAACGCACCTTGTCCTTGTCCAGTCTCTGGCGGACGATGGCAAGAAAGCTGGTGAATTGCGAGAAAACCAGGACTTTGTGGTCTTCGTCGATGACTTCGGAGATGTTGGCCAGCAGCGAGTCGAGCTTGGCGCTGCCGAGCTGAGTTTTCGACTTGTCGATCAGCCCGGGATGGCACGCCGCCTGGCGCAATCGGAGCAGTGCCTCGAGAATCTGGATCTTCGCTTTCTTGATTCCCTCGGTCGCGATGCGCGTCATCAGCGACTGGCGGTAATGTTCCTTGAGCTCGACGTAAAGTTTGCGCTGCTCCGCGTCGAGCTCGCAATAAAGCGTCTGCTCGATGCGCTGCGGCAGGTCCTTGGCGACCTGCTGCTTGGTCCGCCGAAGAATGAAAGGCCGCAGGGCGCGGGACAGTAGCTCTCTGGATTGCGGCTCGATGATCCGCGCGCCGCCGGTCGTGGCTTGAAACGCGCGGGCGGTGCCGAGCATTCCTGGGTTGAGGAATTCGAACAAACTCCACAGCTCGCCCAGATGGTTCTGCACCGGCGTTCCCGAGAGCGCCAGCCGGTGGCGGCCTTGGAGCAAGCGAGTCGCCTTGGCCGATTCGCTGTTGGCGTTCTTGATCGCCTGGGCCTCGTCGAGGACGACGTAATCGAAATTCACATCCTTCAAAAACGCCGCGTCGTTGCGGAGCGTGCCGTAGGTCGTGAGGACGAGATCGTGCTGGTTGATTGCATCGGCGGACTTGGTTCGTCCGATGCCGGTGTGGTCCAGCACCCGCAAGTTCGGCGCGAATTTGTTCGCTTCTTCCTTCCAATTGAAGATCAGCGACCGCGGGGCGACGACCAGGGAGGGACCCTTTACGCCCTCGATCGCGCGCTTTGCCCCCTCTTGCCCCGGGAGAGGAACATGTGGCACAGCCGCCCCCGGCTGTGTTCGACCGGAGTTCGAAGTCGTTCGTCCAGCTTCATCCGCCGTTGACGGAACACAGCCGGGGGCGGCTGTGCCACATGGTTTCCCCTCACTTCCACTCTCTCCCGGAGGGAGAGAGGGTAACGCTTCAGTCCTCAATTGGCGCCGCGCCTCCAGCAGCGCCAGCACCTGCACCGTTTTTCCCAATCCCATGTCGTCGGCCAGGCAGCCGCCGAAATGGAAATCGCGAAGGAACTGCATCCACCCCAGTCCGTCGCGCTGATAGGGCCGCAGCGTACCGACGAAAGTCTCCGGTGGATCGGCGGGCTCGATCCCCTGGAAATTCCGCATGCGCTGGCGGGCCTGCTCGAACACTTCATCGCAGCGCGCCTCCGGTTGCGTCGCGAGCAGCGCATCCAGCACACCGACCTGAGTATGGCCAAAGCGAATGTGGTCGTCGGTGGCGGTTCCCATGTCGGCCAGCAGCCCGTATTTGGCCAGCCACTGTTCCGGGAGGATGCCGAAGGTGCCGTCGTCCAGGCGCACGGTGTTTTCGCCGCGGCGGAGTGCCGCCAGCAATGTCGGCAGCTTGACCGTTTGCCCGTTGAAATCCGCGGTGCCGTGCAGCTCGAACCAGTCGATGCCGCTGGTGACCTCGATGTTGATCGCGCCCGGCTGGCGATAGAGCTTTCCGTCCGCTTCAATGTGCCAGTTCTCGCTGGTCAGCTTGCGGATGGCGGCGGGGAGACTGTTCGGCACCAGCTCGTAAGGATTGCCCGAGCCGTTGTAGTAGGAATTGTATTTCTTGAACCCCAGGGCGCAGATGCGGCCGGCGGCCTCGCGCTCGAATTCATGGTCGCGCAGGACTAGCCGGCGGCGATCCGCCTGGTAAATCCCGCGGCCCGGTTCGTCTTCAGAGACGACCACCCCCTCGTAATCAAAGGACAATTCGCCATGAAGGCGGTTGTAGTAAGCACCTGCCGGCTTGTGGATTCGCAGCCGCGGCCTGGGCCGGAGGCGCACTTCCTCGACTTTCAACTCGTCAGGGAGATCCAGCCGCGGGAGCTGCGGCATGGTGAGCAGTTGCTGGAGCAACTCATCGCGGTCGCTGGCGGGAATTTCCAACTCCTCATGATGGCGCAGCGTCACGACCCAGGGAAAGGCGCCCCCGTCATCGAGCGGCGATGCCATCCCGCGGGCAAACAGAACGCCGCCCGTCACCAGCAGCAGCGGCTCGGACAGCTCCATTCGTTCCTGCCCCCGGCGAAGCTCGCCGGTCAGGAAATACGACTTCTGCTGTGGATCAAAACGGGCGGTCATCCACAGTTCCCAGGTCCCGGTCTCGTCCCAGACGAGAGTCATCGGCTCGGCGTCCACCTGCGGCCGCACCATGCACCGCCCGGTCCGGCACATGCGCTCGATCAGCGGCGCCAACATGGCCTCTCCGACTCGAAACGTGCTTACACCGCCGTACGAGTAGGGGGAGTAGTATGAGCCGTAATCGGCGTTACGGGCGCCCAGGAGCATCGACATGATCTCGCGGTCGCGTCCGTCGGGCAGCACCGAGATGTGATCGGCGGTCAGCGATTGCCGCTTGGGTTTGCCCCAATCGCCGTTTTTCTTTCGCTCGCGCTGGCTCAGCTCCAGGGTGAGGCCGCGGCCTTTGAGGGTCTCATGGGCGTCGATGATGTAGAGCAGCTCGCGACTCGGCGGCCAGGAGGCGCTGCTGGCGTGGACCGTCGACTTCATCGCGCTTCGCAGCTCGCCCAGCGATTTTTTCCACCCCGCGTGGCGCAGCCGCCGACGCGCCCCCGGCGCCTTGCTCGGCGGTGTGCGGACCCAGCGGTCGGCGGCGGAGGCCGCAAAGTCGCTTCCGTCATCGTATTCGATGGCATAGTCATCTTCATCGGGATCTTCCTCCGGCAGCAGATCGAGCTGACGGCTGGTATCCCATTGATCGGTCAGCCCCTTGGCGTTGGCGGCCAGCAGCGTCGCCCAGACGTGCTTGCAGGGCTGGCCGGTCTGGCCGTAGTGCGGACAGTCGCAGGAGTATTGCACCATCCCCTTGTGCCGCGTCAGCGACACGCCGTACGGCTGCGCGCCTTGCACGGTGGCGTCCACCCATTCTGGGGCGTTGTCGTCGATCTCAACGCCCCCATCGTGGAAGATCTTCCAACCCTCTTCGCGTGAACGATTCGAGAATTCCCGCGTGAACTTCTGGAACAGCGCCATTCGACCAACCCGCTCGCAATAGACCCCGATCCAAGGCCGGCATCCATCACCGGCCAAACAACGTAGTTTACTCGCCATCGGACTCGCGCACTAGCGCCCCAACGCATGTTGACAAGTTTTCAACAGGTCGGCATCACTCGCTGATCATTCGGGCTGAAATGACCGGCTGCTCCAGCTCTGACAGGTCGCAAAGCGGCTTGCGGCCCAGACAGCAGAGGATCGGTTTGTCCTTGGTGTCCCTCACTTCGGTCAGCTCCAGCACATCCAGCCCGGCAAAAATGAATTCGCGGTAAGCGTCTTCGCCAAACCGCCAGTAGTCCCGCGGATGGCGGTGAAGTGGAAAGCCGAATGTCGGCGTCGTGACCAGCAGGTGCCCGCCCGGCTTCAAGACCGCGTGCAACTGCGGAACGCTCACCCACGGCTGCGAATCATGCTCGAGCATCTCGCAGCAGATCACCGTATGAAAGCTTTCCGGCCCGAAGGTGGCCAGGATATCGTGCGCGTCCAGAACGCGATCCACGCCGGCCCCTTCGCTGGCATCGACTCCGATGTATTCGCTCGCGTCGGAAAAGACTGGACGAACGGTCCCATTGATGTCGCAGCTCCCCACCTCCAGGACGCGCCCGCTCACAACGCCAAACGCTTCCTTCGTCCGCCTGGCAAAATCGATGATCTCGGGGACCATTTCACCACCGATCAATGGGCAACAGTCTGAAGATAGCTTATCGTATGCTCTTATCACTCTCGACCCGATGTGAAAGCCGTGGCGGCTCGCAGCCGCGGTTCCCGCGCGCAGATCGTTGCGCTCGGGACGCTCGTGCCTTAAGATGAGGGCCATGCCGCAGCTCACGATCCAGCAGGCGCTCGAATTAGCCGCGGAATATCAGCGCGCCGGGCGAACGGCGGAGGCGGATTCGATCCATCGGCAGCTCATGGCGACCGGGGCCGGCAGCGTCAGCCAACTCCAGATGCTGGCCCGCCAGGCGTATCAGACGGGGCAACATTCCTTCGCGGAAACTCTGTTGCGGCGGACGATCGCCCTCGAGCCGCGCAATGTCATCCATCACAGCAATCTGGGCATGATCCTGGCGTCGCAGGGAAAGGTTGAGGAAGCGATCGCGGCGCTGCGGCAGGCGCTGGCACTGGATCCGAATTCCGCCGAGGTGCACGGCAATCTGGCCAACGCGCTTCAGTCCAGTGGGCAGACCGACCAGGCGATTGCGGAGTATCAGACAGCTCTGAGCCTCAAGCCCGGTTCCGCCGAGTTTCATAACAACCTGGCGAACAGCTGTCGCGCCAAAGGAGACATCGACGCCGCGATCCGCCACTTCCGCGAATCGCTGGCGATCCGACCGGGAAACTTCGAGATCCGGACCAACCTCGCCCTGGCGCTCAAGCAGAAGGGGATGTGGGACGAATCGATCGCGGCTTATCGCCAGGCCCTGGCCATCCGCCCCAACGATCCCGAGGCATTGCTGAATCTGGGGAACGCCGTTCAGGAAGCAAAGCGGCCCGAAGAGGCGATCGGCATTTATCGCGAGGCGCTTACGATCAAGCCGGACCTGGCCGAGGCGTTTTACGGCATGGCCAACGCCATTCGTGCGATCGGCGATTGCGAACGGGCGATCGCGGCCTTCGAGCAGGCGATTGCCGCCAATTCCAACTACCTCGATGCTTACAACAACCTGGGCGTGGTTTATCAGGAGATAGGGGAGCTGGAACGGGCAATTGCCGTCCTCACGCGCGCTTGCGCCATTTCACCCACCTATCTGGAGGCCAGAAACAATCTCGGCATCGTGTATCACGAAGCGGGCCGGCTGGCCGAGGCCATGGATGCGTATCGCGCGGCCCTGGCGATCAAGCCGGAATATCCGGAAGCCATGGCCAACCTGGCGCTGGTCCTGGAAGAGCTTGGCCAGACCGAGCAGGCGACCGAGTTGTACCGCCAATCGCTGGCGATCCGTCCTGAGCAGGGGATCACGCGAAATAACCTGGCCAATGCGCTTCGGGAAGTCGGCCGGATCGATGAATCGCTGGCGGAGTACCGGCAGGCGGAGACCGTCATGACTGAGCCCTGGGCCGGCAGCAACGTGCTGTTTCTGCTGCACACCCACCCGGACTGGGGCGCGCAGCAGTTGCTGGAGGAGCACCTGAAATGGGCCCGGCGCTTCGCCGATCCGCTCAAACCCGCGGAGCTCACCTACGACAATGATCCCGACCCGCAGCGGAGAATCCGCATCGGCTATGTTTCCCCGGATTTCAACGAGCACCCGGTGGGGCGGTTCCTGCTGCCTTTGCTGGCCAACCGGGATCGGGCGGGGTTCGAGGTTTACTGCTATTCGGGCGTTCGCCGGCCCGACGACATCACTTCGCAGTTCATCCGGATGGCGGACGCGTGGCGGAAGGTCAACGGCCTGAGCGATCAGCGTCTTGCGGACATGATTCGCCAGGATCGCATCGACATCCTGGTCGACCTGACGATGCACAGCAAGGACAACCGGCTGCTGGTTTTGGCCCGAAAGCCGGCGCCGGTGCAAGTGACGTATCTGGCGTACCCCGGAACCACGGGATTATCGACGATCGATTATCGGCTCACCGACTGCTATCTGGATCCCCCTTCGACAGGCTCAGGGCAGGCTCCCGGGCAGGATGATTCGCTTTACACGGAGAAATCGGTGCGGCTGCCGCGAACGTATTGGTGCTACGTGGCGCCGTGGCAGGCGCCGGCGCCCAATGCGCTGCCCGCCCTGCGGAATGGGTATGTGACATTCGGTTGCCTCAACAATTTTTCCAAGATTTCCAGCGTGACTTGGGAGAGCTGGTGCGAACTGCTTGGACGCGTTCCAAATTCGCGGCTGCTGATCTACTCCCGCGAAGGAACGCATCGCGATCGAGTGCGGCGCCAGTTTGACGAGGCCGGCGTCCGCCCGTATCGAATCGATTTCGTCCCGCGGCTCCCCGGTCCGGACTATTTCCTGCAATACCATAAGATCGACATCGCGCTGGACCCGTTTCCCTACCCCGGCGGCACGACCAGTTGCGACGCGCTGTGGATGGGCGTGCCGGTGGTGAGCCTGGCGGGACAAACCGCCGTGTCGCGCGGGGGAGCGAGCATCTTGTCGAATGTCGGGCTCCCGCAGCTTTTGGCACAAACGCGCGGGCAGTACGTGCAGATCGCCGCCGACCTCGCGGCGGATCTCGATCAGCTATCCCGGCTCCGCGCAACGCTGCGGGCCCAGATGCAGGCCTCGCCCCTGATGGATGCCTCGCAGTTCGCCCGCGACGTCGAGGCGGCGTTCAGGCAAATGTGGCAGACCTGGTGCGCGATCGGAAATAAATAGGGTCGGGAGCTATTTTTTTCCCGGCGCGGCGCGATCGGCGAAAAAAGGGGGCGGCGAATGCGAAGTCTGGGAGCTTTTGGCTCCGACCGGTTCGCAGAAGGCTCACGTGATGGCAGGACTGATTCTGGCAAGCGCATCGCCCCGGCGGCAGCAGTTGCTGCGGGCCGCGGGGTACGTGTTCACCGTACATCCCTCGGCCGTGGATGAGTTGGATGTGCCGCCGGGTTTGGCGCCTGGCGAGGTCGCCGAGGCCCTGGCCCGCGCAAAGGCGCAAGACGTCGCCACAGCATTTCCCGACGATGTGGTCCTCGGAGCCGACACCGTCGTCGAATTCCTCGGGCAAATGCTGGGCAAGCCCAGGGACGCGGCCGACGCCGAGCGAATCCTTCGGCTGCTCTCGGGAACCATCCACAGCGTCATTACCGGCGTCGCGGTGGTGCACGCCGCGCGCAGCCTCTTTCTTCACGCCAGGGTGATTTCGACCGTGGAAATGCGCCAACTGAGCGATCAGGAGCTGGCCAACTACATCGCCTCGCGGCAATGGGAGGGGAAAGCCGGGGCTTACGGAATCCAGGACCCCGACCCATTTGTCACCCGCACGTCCGGCTGCCCGACCAACATCGTCGGCCTGCCCATGCACAGCACCGCCGAGCTTCTCGAACAGGCGGGAATCCGGCCCGGCTCGTCATCGCGCGGCCGGTGATCCGAAATTCACGCCCGAGCGCCTCATTGCGCCTCGAAGCGCCTCATTCGACAGGCCTGCGCCGCCTGATCTGACGGTGTATGAAGGCTACAATCGTAGGACCGCACTAAACGCAAGGGATGACTCAGCGATGATAACACGATTGTCCCGGATCCTGTTCGCGGGCGCGTTGTTGGCGCTCGGCTGCGGTGCGGTGGACTCGACCGATCCGTCGCCCGCGCGACCCACAACTCAGGAGACCGCCATGGCAACGACCATGAGCGTGAAAGTGTTCAACGACAAGGGGGAACTCATCGGCCCGATCACCATGCCGCGGGTCGTCAAGACGGACGAGGAATGGCAACGATTGTTGACGCCGCAGCAGTACGAAATCGCCCGGGCCAAAGGGACCGAGCGGCCGTTCTGTGGCAATCTGCTGGATAACCACAGGGAAGGAGTCTACACCTGCGTCTGCTGTGGCCTTCCGCTGTTTTCATCGAGCAACAAGTTCGATTCCGGGACGGGCTGGCCGAGCTTCTTTCAGCCGGTGGCCAAGGAGAACGTGATCGAACACGCCGACAACAGCCTGGGCATGCGCCGCACCGAAATCCTCTGTGCCCGCTGCGACTGCCACCTCGGCCACGTCTTCGACGACGGTCCCCGTCCCACCGGCCTGCGATTCTGCGTCAACTCCGAGTCGTTGAATTTCACCCCGGCCGACAAACTCAAAACTCTTGTCGACCCGGCCGCCGAGGCTGTAAGGAATGGGCATGGTCCCTAGACCAATCGGTTACCGTGCTTGTGCACGGGCAGAATATGTCGATCAGAAAGCCTTCCGACATCCCTAGCCGTGAGATCACCGATCAATCGGCATACCTCAACCGGCGGACGCTGCTGCGGACGGGGGTGCTGGCGGCGTCGACGGTGGCGACCGGCGGGCTTTACCGCTGGCTCAACCATGCCTCCGCGCCGCCGCTGACGCAGGCGCTTTTGAAAGACCTCAAGGCCCCGTCGCCGGCGGATATGTCCAAAGGTTTTTTCACCAGCGAGCAAAAGACCCCGCTCGATCAGATCACGACCTACAACAACTTTTACGAGTTCTCGACCGAGAAGACGGACGTTGCCGGCGAGGCGGCGGGGTTTGTCGCCTCGCCGTGGAAAATCAGCGTTGAAGGACTCTGCCTCAAACCCAGAGTTTTTGACCTGGACGACCTGATGAAGCTCGGCCCGCCCGAGGAGCGGGTTTACCGGATGCGCTGCGTCGAGGCGTGGTCGATGGTGATTCCGTGGGACGGAATTCCGCTGGCCCGGCTGCTGGACAAGGTCCAGCCGCTCGGCACCGCGCGGTACGTCGGGTTTGAGACCCTGTTCGATCCCAAGCGCATGCCCAACCAGACCAGCAGCGTGCTTCCGTGGCCGTACGTCGAAGGAATGCGGATGGACGAGGCGATGCACCCGCTGACGATCCTGGCGACGGGGATTTACGGCCTGGCGCTGCCGCCGCAGGACGGCGCCCCGGTCCGGCTGGTGGTGCCGTGGAAATATGGGTTCAAGGGGATCAAGTCGATCGTGAAGATCAAATTGCTGGGCACCCGGCCGAAAACCACCTGGAACGCGGAAGGCCCCGATGAGTACGGGTTTTATGCGAATGTGAACCCGCAGGTCGATCATCCGCGCTGGAGCCAGCAGACCGAACGCCGGATCGGCGAAGGCATCCGGCCGACGCTCCTGTTCAACGGATACGCCGACCTCGTCGGGCATCTGTACGCGGGAATGGATCTGCGGGCGAATTTCTGACTGGGCGATTGTGGCACGGGCTTCCAGCCCGTGCTGGCCGGTTCGGCTGAAACAGAATGTCGGGGTTATCGCGTCGCACGCACGGCCTGGAAGGCCGTGCCACAGGTAACGTTCCTTGAAATACGTCCGCTTTGACAAGTTCATTCTCCTGTGCAACGGCCTGGTGCCGCTGGGGATGCTCTGCTGGGACGCGTGGCGTAAGGACCTTGGGCCGAACCCGGTGGAGAATTTCCTGCATACGACCGGGCTGCTGGCGTTGATTTTCCTGGCATTGACGCTGTGCGTGACGCCGCTGCGCAAGCTCACCGGCTGGAATTACCTGAGCCACTTCCGGCGGATGCTGGGGTTGTTCGCGTTCTTCTACGCGCTGTGCCACTTCGCGACCTACTTTTTCGTCTATCACCGCCCCAGCCTCGAGCTGCTGTGGGAAGACATTCTCAGGCGGCCATTCATTTTGCTGGGGATCACGGCGTTGCTGGCGATGGTGCCGCTGGCGATCACGTCGACCAACGGCATGATCAAGCGGCTGGGGGCGGCGCGGTGGAAGAAGCTTCACGAGCTGGTGTACGTCGCCGCCATCGCCGGCGCGTGGCATTACTACATGTTCCCCAAGGCCCACCGCACCAAACCGCTGATTTTCATGGGCGTGTTCGGCGTGCTTCTGGGTTATCGCATCGTGGCGGACCGCGTTCGCCAGTTCCGTCCCGCGCCGCGTCTGGCCAAATCCGAGGCCTGAAGGGGCGAATCTCGCTGCCGCCGATTATCTTTCCGCACTTTATTCCCGTAGAATCGCGCCACTCTTGGACGGAGACAAGCGTGGCAATGAAATTGAAAGAACTGGCCGCCGCCATCGAAGCGGAATTGATCGGCGACGGGGATCCGGCAGTGCACTCGGCCAGCACCCTGGAGGACGCCGGGCCGGGGCAGGTGAGTTTTCTCTCCAATCCCAAATATGCAAAGCAGCTCGAAACGACCAAAGCGGCGGCGGTGATCGTGGCGCCGTCGATCTCCGCCGACGGAGTCACGTTGCTTCGGGCCAGAGATCCTTACTACGCCTTTGCCCGAGCGGTCGAACTGCTGCATGGCTGGCGCAAGCACCCGCACGCGGGAATATCCCCCGCCGCCCACGTCGATTCCAGCGCCATCATCGGGCAGAACACGGTGATCTATCCCGGCGCGTACGTCGGCCCGCATTCCAAGATCGGCCGGGACTGCATCCTCTACGCCAACGCGGTTGTTTACGACGGCTGCATCATCGGAGACCGCGTCATCATTCACGCCAACGCTACCATCGGATCCGACGGCTACGGCTATGCGACGCACGGAGGCGTTCATCACAAGATTCCCCAGGTCGGCAACGTCATCCTCGAGGACGACGTCGAGATCGGGCCCAACACTGCCATCGACCGCGCCGCCCTGGGCAGCACGGTGATCGGCGCCGGCTCGAAACTGGGTGGGCTGATCACGATCGGCCACAACGTGAAGCTCGGGCCCCATGCGCTGATCGTCGCCCAGTGCGGAATCTCCGGCAGCGTTTCCATCGGACACCATGCGACCTTCGCGGGGCAGGTGGGAATCGCCGGCCATTTGAAGATCGGCGACAACGTCACCGTTGGCGCCCAGGCCGGCATCGTCAACAACGTCCCCGACCAATCCACGCTGCTGGGCAGCCCGGCCATGCCAATCAGCCAGGCGCGGCGCGTGGCGGCAGTTTTTGTCCAACTCCCGGAACTCAGCCACAGGGTCAAGCACCTCGAACAACTGGTCGAGGAACTTGGCACCAAGGAAACCGGCGCCGAGAGGGAAAACCGTTAACCGCCAAAGGTCGATTACATTCCCAGTGCAAAACCAAATGGTTGGAAGTTGTCGTAACATCCCCGCCGGCCTCGGGCGGCTGGGTATGCTCGTTGCGCTTGCGGCAACGCCGCTGCTCACGGGCTGCGTCAGCAACCCCGGTACTAATGATCCCTACGAAAAGACCAACCGCGCCTTCTACAACTTCAACGAGGCCCTCGATCGCTACGCCCTCAAACCCGTCACCGATTTCTACGTCAAGGTTGTTCCCACGCCGATCCGCACTGGAGTCGACAACGGCTTCTACAACCTTGAATATGCCAACGTGATCCTTAACGACTTCCTTCAGGCCAAGTGGGGCCAGGGGTTCAGTGATGTCGGGCGAATGGCGGTCAACAGCACCGTCGGGATCGCCGGGTTTTTCGATCCCGCCACGGGGTGGGGCATGCCGCGTCACGATAATGATTTTGGCATCACGATGGCCAAATGGGGATTCAAGCCGGGGCCTTATCTGGTGCTGCCCATTCTCGGCCCGATGACCTTGCGTGATACACCCAACATTGCGGTGGCCTACGTATGCGATCCGGTTGTTTGGGTGACGGGCGTCCCTGTCTACGTTTCGTTTCCGCTGCGAAGCGTTCAGGCGATCAATTATCGGGCGCGGGCTGACAACGCCCTGCGATTCGCCTACTACGTCGCGATCGATCCCTATGTCTTCATGCGCGAGGGATATCTCGCGTACCGCGAGAACCAGATCAACGAAGGCAAAGTTAGGCCCAACCAGAGTATGTACGATGAAGATACGGACGTAGGGCCGAGCACCGCGCCGGGAACGGCGCCGAGCACGACGTCGTCGACGACTTCGGCGGTCAGCCAGCCCGCGTCGCAGCCGGAAAAGTGATGGCGCTCGAATTCACGAGCGGCCTTCCGTTTGCTCGTGCTAAGATTCGCCGCCAGACATGGAAGAACCTCTGGGAAACCTCGTCATCAACGCCGCCAGCTCCAATGCGACGCCCCAGCGTCGCCGCGCCACGGACGACGTTGTCGTCCTGGAGGGCGTCCGCGTCTGGTTTGGCGGCCGCCGGGTGTTCGATTCCCTCTCCTGCGCCTTTCCCCGCGCTGGGATTTCGGTCATCCTCGGCGGCAGCGGCGCCGGCAAAAGCACGATCCTGCGGCTCATCGGAGGCCTGGTCCGCCCGCAGGCGGGCGCCGTCCACGTGGACGGGCAGGACGTGCCAAACCTTCCGGAACGGAAGCTGTACCGCGTTCGGCGGAAACTGGGGATGCTGTTTCAGGGCGGCGCGCTGCTCGATTCCTACAGCGTTTTTGACAACGTGGCCCTGCCCCTGCGGGAGCAGAAATTCGGCAGCGAAGCGGAAATTGCCGCGGAGGTGTGCGCAACGCTGAAGGCCGTCGGCGTCGACGACGCCGATACTCTGCTGCCCAATCAGCTTTCCGGCGGCATGCTCCGGCGCGTTGCCCTGGCGCGGGCGATTATCCGCAAGCCGACGATCCTCCTATGCGACGAGCCCTTCTCGGGGCTGGACCCGTTATCGACGCGTCGGATCGAGTCGCTGCTGGTGGACATCAATCGCCGGTTCCACATCACGCTGATCATCGTCTCGCATCACGTGCCCTCGGCGCTGCGCATGGCCGATCGCGTGCTGCTGATTCTGGGCGAGCGCGTGATTCAGGGCTCGCCCGAGGAGGTGCGGCAGGACCCGGACGCGGCGGAATTCCTCGACGAAGGGCCGGGCGACGCAATGCAGGGGCGCACGCACTGATGGCCAGACCCATTTCCCAACTCGGGTTTCTCAGCATGCAGTTCGTGCAGGGGCTGGGAAGGATGGCGGTCTTCGGCTCGTCCATTGCCCGCGCGATGGTGACTCCGCCGGTGCGGTTCGCCCCGTTCGTGCGCGAGTTGCACAAGCTGGGTGTCCTCTCGCTCATCATCATCTGCCTCAGCGGCACGGCGGTGGGGATGGTGCTGGGGCTCCAGGGATATCACACGCTGGTGCGGTTCGGCGCCGAGCATTCGCTGGGCGCGCTGGTGGGATTGAGCTTGATCCGCGAGCTGGGCCCGGTGCTGGCGGCATTGCTGGTCACAGGGCGAGCCGGCTCGGCGACCGCCGCGGAGATCGGCGCGATGAACGCGACCGAGCAGCTCGATGGTCTCCGCATGCTTTCGATCGACCCGGTGCACCTGGTCGTTACGCCGCGGGCGCTGGCGATGCTGGCCGTCATGCCGCTGTTGACCTGCCTTTTCATCGTGTTCGGCCTGTTCGGCGGGTACATCGCCGGAGTGCAGTTGATGGGTGGAGACCCGGGAAGCTATCTGACCAGCATGCAGCACGCCGTCGATTTCTATACGGACGTTGAGGGTGGGCTTCTCAAATCGCTGATCTTCGGCGCGCTGATCGGGTTGATCGCCACCTATCGCGGGTACACCAGCGCGCCGACCTCCGAAGGCGTCAGCGCTGCAACAACGTCGACCGTCGTCATCGCGTCCGTCACCATCCTGTTGTCCGATTACGTCATCACGGCATTGTGGGGAGTATAAACATGGATCGATCCCCGGTAAGAGACTTGATCGTGGGGCTGTTTGTGCTGGCGGGGCTGGGAGCGCTGGCGTACCTTTCAGTACGGATCGGCGGGTTCACGTGGTACGGGCATGGCGGGCTGAAGGTTTCCGCTGCCTTCGACGAGACCGGCGACCTGGCCGTCCGCGCCCCTGTCGTCATCGCGGGTGTGCGGGTCGGCGAAGTCACGGGGATCGCGCTGGAAAAGAATTTCCGTGCCCGCGTAGACCTGGACCTGGACCCCAAGCTGGAGCTACCGGTGGATACCACGGCGTCCATTATGACCGCCGGGGTGCTGGGCAACCGGTACATCGAATTGCAACCGGGCGGCGACGAAAAGCTCCTCAAAACCGGCGACCGCATCAGCTTTACCGAATCGGCGGTCATCCTCGAACGGCTTATCGGACAGTTGGTCTACGGCGTTACCAAGGGAAACAGCAGCCAGAGCCAACCTGCCACCCGTCCTTCGGGTCTATAGTAATAAAGTTGGAGAGCATGCACATGAGACAGGTAAGAACATCAGCAGTCGTCGCGGGATTGTCGCTTGTTTGCCTGCTAACCCTGGCTGCGGCCGCCGCGGATCAGCCAAAGTCAGCGCGCGGCGCGGTCGAAGGCGTCACAAACCAGGTCCTGGGCATTCTGCGCGACAATAAACTGAACCTTGACGACCGGCGCAACAAGGTCCGGGACCTGGCCTACCACTACATGGATTTCGAGACGCTCTCGCGCCTGACGCTGGGGCGATACTGGCGAACGCTGACGCCCGCCCAGCGGAGCACCTTCGTCGAGGAGTTCAAACAACACCTGTCCAACACCTACAGCCACACGTTCGATGAATACCACGGCGAAGACGTCAAAGTGACCGGCGACCGCCAAGAACCCGATGGCGACTGGACCGTGTTGACCCACGTTCTCGGCAACAGGGATGGCCGAATCCAGGAGCTTGCCAAGGTGGATTACCGCCTCCGCAACAAGGGTGAATGGAGAATCATCGACGTGACCGTCGAAGGCGTCAGCCTGATGGCCAATTTCCGCGCTCAGTTCCAGGAAATCATGGCTGAAGGGGGCATCGATCGCCTGCTCAAGTTACTTCACGACAAGAACGCCGCGGGTGAGGGCGGCCACGTAAAGTAGAAGCCTCACACCTGGTTGGCATTTCGCGATGTCGCCGCCCGGCCATCTTTTCGCGCCCAGACCTGGGTCATGCGGAGCATCAGGGCCACGAGCGTCGAATCCGTGCCGGCGCTGCGCATCTCGGCGAGGGTCAATTCCATCTGCCGGTGCGTCAGCAGGCCGGCTTGGATAATGGCCGGCGCCGCTTCAGCAACCGATAATTCGAGCAACCGCTTGTTCTCGCCCCGCGCCACCACGGGCTGATTGAAGCTGATCTCCGGCGACAAAAATCCCGCTTCGCGGACCAACTGAAACAGCCGCCGGCCGATGGAATAGTCCACACGGCGCAGCGGGCCGAGCCGCTCAAACAGCTCGGCAAACGCGTTCAGCGCTGAGTGTGTTTCACTTCCCGCCGTCGTCACGTCACCGTCCTCGCACACCAGAACGCCGCTGGGCCGCAAGAGTCGCCGCATTTCCCAAAGCGCCCGCTCCGGTTGCGGCAGGTGCATCAAGAGAAACCGGCAGTACACGATATCGAATGATTCGGCCGGCAAGCCTGTGGCCAGCGCGTCGGCGACGACAAGCGTGGTGTTGCTCGCGCACCATTCCAGGCGCGTCCTGGCCTCATCGATCTGCGCGGCGCTGCCGTCGATCCCGACGACGCGCCCGTCGCTCCCGACCAGCCCCGCGAGCATTTCCGTCACCATTCCCACGCCGCACCCCACGTCCGCCACGCGCATCCCCGCCCGCACGCCCGCTTCCGCAAGCACGCGACGCGTGCCGGCTTTGTAAAGATCATGCAGGAGACGCAGCCGGTACTCGGCGGTTTTGCCCGTTGCCAGCACGTACGGATCGACCGGCGGCGCGGTCCCGTCGCTTGGCCGGCGATCCTGACTGTCGCGCAAACGATTGACCAGTGACTTGATCACAGACGATTCCTTTCCATGGGCCGCCACGCAACGGCGGCATCCGTCTCCTGCTCAAAGGTGAGCATGCCCCGCCAGGTCCGGCCGGAAACTATCCGCCGAACTTCACTGGCCCGGAAAGATAGAAATGGGAGCCCCCCGAGTCATAAATCGCCGGTAAAGCTTCCGTAAAAATCGCGCTGACAGGACTGCAACTTTTTCAGGATGCACGATTCAGACGGAGCCGGCCGAGGCAACCCGCCGGCGTTGCCCGTGGCGACGAATGAGCGCTGCCAGATCCGTTCCCGCACGTTCTTCAAATGACCGCGCGCCTTGGGCGCGGGCCACGGACACAGCCTTCTGGAAGCAAGCCTTGGCGGCGCTCGGAGATGGATCATGCGACGTCAGAGCAATGCCATTGCCTGCCAGGCGGCGCAGCTCCGCTTCATAGAGCCCTTCCGAAAGCGCGCGCGTCGCGGCCAACGCCTCGTCGAGCGGCTGTTGCGACTCGCTCGCACGTCCTGACCGCTGAAGCGCGTCGGCAAGCAGGCCGAGATAGTAGGTGTGATACGTCCTGCTCCCCGTCGCGAGCCACGCCTCCAGGCCCCGTCGAATGTCGTCGATGGCCGATTCGGCATCCCCCATCGACGCCGCTTCTCCTGCAAGGGCGGCGCGGGCCCAGCCGTTGAGCACCAGGCCTCCGGCGTGCCAGAACAAAAAGCCTTCCTCTTCCGCGAGCTCGATCGCGGCCCGTGAAAATTGTGCAGCCTGCTCGGCATCGCCCCGACACTGGTGGAGCATCGCCGCAAAATGCATCGCCAGCGCCCGGCTGCTGGGTTGACGCAGGCGATCGGCCAGGGCGATCGCCCGCCCGCTGACCTGCAACGCCTCGCTCGTGCGGCCAAGCATCCACAGTGCGACGGCGCCAAATGCCAGGGTTGCCACACCTGGGTCCTGGCCGAAAGCTTCGGTGTTTTGCGCGTGGAGGGCGGGATCGTAAATTGCCGCCGCCCGCTCCATGTGGTCGCAGGTTACCTGCGGCTGGCCCATGCACAAGTGCGTGACGCACATCGCCTGGTGGGCCTGGAGCATGAACGCGGAATCTCCCTCCGCCATCGTCAAAAGCTGGTCGCACATTTCCGAAGCTTTGTGGAGATCGGATCGCACCTTGTGAAACAGCCAGATTCCCCACAGCGCGCGAAACGTCCCGGCGACGTCGCCTCCGGCGCCTCGCGCCGTGCATAGACGATGAGCGCGAGCGTGGATCGCTTCGACTTCTGCCGCGGCAAACCCACGAGTCACCTGGAGGTTGACGCCCAACCCGTTGAGGACATCGAGTTCGCACGATTCCCGCTCCGCCGGGCACAATCGCTCGATCGCCGCCAGCGCCCGCCGCAAATAATGCACCGCCTCCCGGTGCGCGTAATACCGGCCGGCAGCCTGGGCGGCGTGACGGAAATAGTTCACCGCTCGCGGCCAATCCCGCGCGGTCTCGAAATGCATCGCCAGGTTCGCCGCCTCCTCGGCTGCCCGTTCGCCCCACGCCGATTCGATCCGCAGGCCCACTTCTCGATGAAGACGGGCTCTGCGGGCAATCGGCACCTGCTCGTAAACGACGGCGTGATAAAGCTCGTGCACGAAGCGGTAATGCGTCGCGATCGTGCCGTCCGGCCACTCCTCGCAGCCGCGCTGTTCAAGAAAGCGGTGACGGCGGTTCAGCTCCTCGCAGGCCCGCTCGGCATGCACCACATCGATGCCTGCCGCTGCCGCCGCCGCTGCCGCCGAAAACTCGATCCCCGCCACCGCCGCTGCCTCCAGCACCTCCCGCGCCGGGCCGTCCAGCCTTTCGAGCTGCGCCTCGATCATCGCCCGCACAGTCTCTGGAATCTGTGTTTCCAATACCGCCAGCCAGGCGGGCGTTTCCCGCTCGTCGGGCGCGGACGGCGACCCGTCCGTGCCGGCCAGTCGCCACACGCCCTTCTCTTGGGCAAGCACGCCCTGATCGACCAGATCGTCGGCCAGGTGCACGAGAAACAGAGGGCACCCATCCGTCCGCTGATACAGGCGGCGCGCCAGCGCCGCGGGAAACTTGCCACCGGGAAATCGTGCGGCCAGGAACTGCTGCACCGCTGCTTCGTCCAGATAGCCCAGCGCCTGTTCGCGGCAGCGACCCGCCGCCAAAAGCCCGCGAACCACGCCGCGTAACGGATGTTCCGACGCACCCGCGACCACCTCCGTCGGCCGGTAGGTGGCGATGACCATCAGCTTTGCCGGCGCGTTTCGTCGCGCCAGCGCCGAAATCAGATCGATCGTCGAGTAATCGGCCCAGTGCACGTCCTCGAGCACCAGGATGACCGGCCTCTGCGCCGAGAGCGATTCAATCGCCTCGACCATCTCGCGCAGCAATCGGTCCGATGCCGCCGACGGCGCCGCCGTTAAACTGGACCCAGGTCCTGCGGAGGACCCGGGAACGTACGCGGCGGCATGGTGCGCCAGCAGTGCAAGCGTCCGGCTTGATCCGGCGCCCCCCAACACCCGACCCAGCGCCTCCCAGACCGGCATGTACGGCTCGCTGGATCCGAATTGCTCGAAGCAATGCCCGTACAACACCTCTGCCACTGCCAGGCCGGAATCACCACTGCCGGTCAGCATGGCCGCCAGCCCATGAACCAGCGCGGTTTTTCCGCTGCCGGATTCGCCGGCGATGAACACGCACTGGCGTCGCCCCGACGCCGCGGCATCGAGCATCGCGCGCAGTTGCCCGATCTGGGCTTCCCGGCCCACCAACTTCGACGATGCGCCGGATTCAACCTTGCCTTCACCGGGCGCCGCACAAGGCATCTCCGGCGCTTCTGACGGCGATTCGCGAATCGGCGCGATAAACCGGTATCCCTTCCGATGGACCGTCTGGATATACGTCGGCGTTCGAGCCGGATCGTCCAGGGCCTTTCGAATCTCACGCACGCACACCTTGACCGATGCGTCGCTCACGACCACGTCCGACCACAGCGCGGACAAAAGCTCGTTTTTGGTGACCAACCGGTCGGGACGCGTCGCCAGATAGTGAAGTAGGTCCAGCGCCTTGGGCGTGAGCGACACCGGCCGCCCGTGACGCACCAGCCGCGCGTTGGACATCTCCAACTGGTACGGTCCGAAGCAGACCTGCTTCTCCTTCTCCGCCGGCACAACCCTCATTTTTACTGAATCCCTCGGGTTTGATTCCTGACCTTGACCCTGCGGGCCGGGGAAATTAACAATCCTTAATACCGTCCTGCTAGATTTGCAGCCTAGTCACTTTCTTGCTTACCCGCAAATTACCGAATCGTTACCTGATAATTATGACTCTCTCCTTTCCCCGCCCTTAAGTTCGCCCGCCAATCGAAGCGGTACCCGCGGCGGGCATCGCTCAACGCATCGATAGGCATCACCACACAACGGCCGCTTAACCAGCCGCCGAAGGAGAAGTTGCTGTGACGCAACGCAATCTTTTTGAGTCTCTCGAATCCCGTCGGATGTTGTCCGTCAGCGCGATTTTCATCCCGCCACTGGGCACGTTGACCGTCTTTGGCGACAACGCCAACAACCCGATCGTCGTCAGCCGCAATCCCGCGGGAACCGTGCTCATCAATGGTGGCGCGGTGAGAATCGTGGGCGGAACCCCAACCGTCGCCAATGCCCGCCTGATCACCGTCTTCGGGCTCGGGGGCGATGATGCCATCAGCCTCGACGAAACCAACGGCGCCCTCCCGCAGGCGCTTCTGTTCGGCGGCGATGGCAACGACACCCTCACCGGCGGCAGCGGCAATGACCAGCTCTTCGGCCAATCCGGCGACGACGTACTTCTGGGCAAGGGTGGAAACGACTTTCTCTTCGGTGGCGACGGCAACGACACCCTCACCGGTGGCTCGGGCAACGACCTGCTCTTCGGCCAGGCCGGCAACGACATCCTGCTCGGCAAGGGCGGCGACGACCAGCTCTTCGGCGGCGACGGCACCGACACCCTCACCGGCGGCGCCGGCAACGACA
>DATHPP010000244.1:0-7740 GCA_035483795.1 Tepidisphaeraceae bacterium
AGGGCAAACCCGCTGATTCCCGGAGCAACCACGTCAACGCCGCGGCCCTCGTCAAAGAACTCCGCCTCGATGCTCTGGCCCAGGCCGCGATCGGCTTTGCGACTCGGGGCGGCCAGGACGGGAATGGTCCCGCCGGGCAAATACTCCGGCAGGTCCGCCCGAGGGACAGGGGCCGGGGGAGGCGGGACCTGCACCGGTCTCGCGGCCGAAGGCACGCCCGAAAGCACGACGGTCTGCGTTGGGTTGGCCGGGTTGGGTATGCCAAACACAACGTAATATACCGCGCCGGCCGAACACAATAGCGCGAGGATCACGGCCGTCACGAACAAAGCGGACTTGATTTGCATCGATGTTTTCATGGCCAGGAGCGCTCCTTTTGCCAGCGCATGAGCCGAGGCGGCGGCAGCCACGTTGGCCGCGCCCGTCGCCGCCTGCGCGACTGCGACCGACAGCCCCGCCGGCGCGGTGCCGACGGCATTGGAGGCCAACCCCGCCGCCAGCGCGGACCCGCTCAGGGCCACACCCTGGCGCTCGAAAAAGCGGCGAAGCCGCCCGACGGCCCGCTCAAGACGCTTGCTGGTCGAATTGGGCGAAACGTTGAGGGTGGCGGCGATCTCCCTCACGCTCTGCCCCTGGAAATACCGCAGGATCAGCAGCGTGCGATCGGATTCGCCCAGCGAGGTCATTGCCAGATCGAGCAGCTCGATCCATTGCGGTTCCGTCCCGGCCTCGTCGTGCGCCGTCCCGGTTGATGGGGTTGCGGATGCCATCTCGCGCCTCGTTCGTCGGAATTGCGCCCGTCGGGCGTCCTTGCATAGGAACAGCGTGGTTCGATAAAGCCAGGCGGGCAGAATGACATGCGGATCGATCCGGGCGGCCCGGCGGGCCAGGATCAGGAACACCGCCTGCGTGACGTCCTCCGCATCGTGCCGATTGTGCATCATTCTGCGGGCTGCGGAGAAGACCAGGTTGATGTGCCGGTCCACGAGTGCCGCAAATGCGTCCTGATCGTCCTGTCCGACATACGCGCGCAGAAGCTCCGCGTCAGGGACGTCACGGTCGCGGGTGGGCACGGGTGCGGCCATCCAGACATCATGTCCGCCAACCGGCGGGATATGACAGGCTTCCATGCTCTCGCACTTTGGTTTTCGGAATACTGACATATCGCGATTTCCCAGCCGAGATTGGCAGTCCGTGCGTAGCACATCGGCGGCCTTGGGCCTGCGACGGCGGCGGCGGTTCGGAAAAAACTGAACGGGAATGCTTCGCGCGCGTTCGCGGCGCAGGGAACCGAACAAGAGCACGCCGTCCGATCGGTAGGTCGACGAGTCGAGGAGGCGATGCAGCTGGGCCACGCTCCGGCGCAACAGCTGGTTGCCGTTTTCTGCCTCGGCAATGACACATCCGGTTTTTGTTCGACGGATTGTTCCGCTGATGCAGTCGGCAGGCGGTCGCTCTATTTCACCCGGGCGATCGCGAGACCGTCGTGCCCCTTGACGCCAACCTGCTGGAGGACAATTGCCTCCAACCGTTGATCGGCAGCAATCAATGCATTGAACGCTCTCGCTGCTTCCGCTGACGGATCGTCGTGCCGGGGAACCAGCACGGTGCCTTTGCGGATAACGTTGTCAGCCAGAATGAGTGTTCCTTGCCGAACTCGCTGCATGATGAGAGTGAAGTAGGTCGGATAGCTCACTTTGTCAGCGTCGAGGAATATGAAGTCAAACGGCTCATTCGTACGGCTGATGATTTGTGGCAGCGTCTTGACCGCCGATCCAACGACCACTTGGACCTGTTTTGCGAATCCAGCATCTGCGATGTTTTCGACGGCGATCCGAGCGTGCTGCTCCTCTGCTTCCAGCGTGATGATCCGTCCGGCCTCTGGAAGGGCACGTGCCAGCCAGATGGTCGAGTACCCACCCAGCGTGCCAATTTCCAGAAGGTGAGTGGCTCCGATCATCTTTGCGAGCAAATAGATGAACTTGCCCTGTCCTCGTGAGACTTGGATTTCGGGAAGGCCGGCAGTTCTGGCCCTTCGAAGTACGGACTTGAGAACGTCGTCTTCGGGAACGAATAGGTCATCGATGTAATGGTCGATGATGCTGAACAGGTCCGGTGAGGTCATTGCCCATTGTTATACCGGCTTTCGCTGGGATGTTGAGAGTTCTTCGCATATCCCTTACTTTTCCGCCCCGTGAAATCCTCCAGCTTCAACTCCTCGAGAACCTACCTGCGGTAAACATAAGGTCGGTCCATCACCGACTTGCCGCGAAACCAGAGCACATCGAACGCGACGTATCAGACTGGGATGGTCGTCGAGAGCTTGGCGATCGTGTCGGCAACTTCCGTGTGCATACCGGTATTGAAGTGGTCAAAGCTGGGGCGCGGTGGTTTGCATCAAGGGCGATAATTTCCCCGTCGAGCACGACGCCTGAGCGGGGAAGAGACTTGGCGAGGCAGTGGAGCTCGGGATACCTGCGCGTGATGTCGAGCTTGTTGCGGCTTCGCAGGCGGAGTTGCTTGCCGTCCCAGAAGCACACCGCGCGGACGCATTCCCATTTGAATTCGAACGCCCACCTGCCGGAATCCTTCGGGAGCCGGTCGGACGACACCGCCAGCAGCGGCGCGATGCCGTGAGGCATCGAATGTCGTGATGCGCGATGCGGCATTCGAGGCCAGCCCTCAGACACGTTCGATCAGCTCAGGTCCGTCGTTCCGGACGTTGTTCACGCGGGTCGAGATAGGGAACGCTTCCATCGCATCAGCGTCGTACGGTT
This sequence comes from Tepidisphaeraceae bacterium, assembly GCA_035483795.1. Classification (GTDB taxonomy): domain Bacteria; phylum Planctomycetota; class Phycisphaerae; order Tepidisphaerales; family Tepidisphaeraceae; genus DASXMX01. Next base: position 2,778 of record DATHPP010000244.1, read on the forward strand.
TCAAAAGCGCTTGCGGCTCGTCGCCGGTGAGCCACCGCCGATAACCGCTGGGCGGAACAATGACGGGCATGCGATTGTGAATCGGCTTCATCAGCGCGTTGGGCTCGGTCGTGAGAATCGTAAACGTTTCCAGCTTCCAGCGGGCCGGCATCGTCTGGGTGCGATCGCTCGATTGCTCCCGCAGCCCCTCTATTCCATTCTGTCAGCCGAATGGCCGAACGTTCGGGAGCGACTGTTGAACTTTCTACGGCGACTTTGAGAAGGCCGACAGCGAAATGCATTCGGCGGTCTCGTAGTAATCCGGCGATCGCCTGTCCAGCAGTCACCGGTTTCCCATCGGACGTCCCGACCATGCCACGGACTTTGACGTTGCCACTCCCGGGAAGGGGCTGGACGTGGGGCACATTCGGCGTCTCCGAGCACCAGAGAGCTGAGCTTACAAGGTGGGCAGTTTGAGCGACCGACGATGAAGAAACACATCCACATAGAATTTAATTGGTCCGACCGGAACGCGAAGCTACGCTACGCTCCCTCCGGAACCGGCAAAAATGCTCGGCCAAGCCAGGCTTCCCGAAATCGCTGATGACACCAGCGGCGAGACAGTTGCGCCCCGTCGCCCCGCGGCGACGTCGACAAAGCCCAGCAGTGCTGCCTGTTCCAACATCTCTTCCTTCGGCCATCGCCGCGGCCATTTTGGGGACGAAGAACACGGAACCATTCAACCGACTCCTGCAGAGGTCCGTGCGATCACCGAAAACCACGCCGAACGCCAAATCAATCTCGTAATTTAGCGGGTCTCCCCGAGGTGGAGGGATTCCTGGCGAATTCTCAGAGCAGCGACCGCGCACGACTTTATCACGAAAAGGACCGGTTCCTCGGCGCGTGTCAAGGGCCATCGCGATGTATGTTGAAGACTTTGGCGAGCACGCCGGCCAACGCCTGGACGCCTACGCACGTTGTCAATTCGAGCATCGCTAAAATCATACTCGAATTGACCGCAACGGAGCAGGCTCCCGGTCGGACATACGCTTGGCGTGTGTCGCTCCGTTGAAGCGCGGCTGTGCGGGCAGCCCCTGGCGATCTTACCGCACTCCGAGAGTCCGTCACCGCCGCCTCGCCAGGGCGAGGCCCGCCGCGGCACCTATGAGCATTCCGCCGGCCGCCCGATTCCGTAACCGCCCGCGCTTGGCCAACAACGGCCGAACGCGGGCGCTGGCGATCGCCCAACTGCCGTCCAACACAATCGCCAATACCAAAAACGTCGTGGCGAGCAGAAGAATCTGGGACGGGATGGTTCTGGTTGGCACCAGGAACTGCGGGAAAAAAGCCCCGTAAAACAAGAGCGTCTTTGGGTTCGTCAGCGACACCCAGAAGCCCCGCACATAGACCACGCTTATCGATCTGGCTTGCGGCCGAGCCATAGTGAGGTCAACGGGCTGGGCAAGCCACTGCTTGACGCCCAAGTAGACTAGGTAAGCGACCCCCGCCCATCGAGCCCATTCGAACCAGAAGGCGAGGATCCTCAGCAGTTCGCTCAATCCCAAAGCCGTCAGGAATAGTTGAACGACCATCGCCGTGCTAGTGCCGGCGACAGTCAACAGTCCATATCTCTGACCGTAAGCAACGCTGTTGGCTACGATCAATGCCACGTTCGGGCCCGGGATGAGCATTAGGACCGTTGTCGCAATCACAAAGGCGAAGTAGAGATCCAGGTGCATGACTCATCTCAACTGGCTGGGTTTGGGGCGATTCGTTTTTCGAAGAACACGCTCCGCTGAATTGCAGCTTGCGGCTTTTTCGCGTATTCGCCGAAAGCTGCGCAGCGTCTGAAGCCGGCGCGCTCGTAGAGGCGAATCGCCGGCTGCTGAGCGTCACCTGTCTCCAGCACCAGCAGATTCACGTCCCGGGCGCACGCTTCCTCCTCCAATCGGGCGAGAATGGCCTTGGCGACGCCCCGACCGCGCGCATTGGGACGGACATACATTCGCTTGAGCTCTGCAAAGCCGTCATCGAAGGCGATGCCGCCACAACCCGTAGCTTCGCCGTCGAGGCGGGCGACAAAGAACAGGATGCCCGGTCGGAACAGGCGCGCGATATCGAAGCCATGCCGCTGCTCCGGCGTGTAAATTGCGGTTAGTTCGGCGTCCAGCTCCCGGACCAATTCGCGGGCAGGTTCCGTTGGCGTTTCCACACGTTCGATCTCTACGCAAACGGGTGACCTCGGTGATGCTGAAGGCCAGTCGTATTCCATGTAAACGCCTGCTTTGGCGAATGCCTCGGAGCCGAGCAGTCGACGAACGACTTGCAGCGACATGACAATGCCTGCGCTGATCGCCGCGGCGAGGACGACTTTATCATTGTCGACGAAGCGCTGCCCTTCAAGCACAGTGGCACTCTCCCGTGAAATTACGACCGCGTACCGGGTTGGGCTCCGCGCGTGGGGTTGTAAAACATGGTCGGCCCGTCCACTCCATCGCCAGACAGTCTCCTTTACCCAGGAGGTGGCGATTGCGCCCGTGGGTGATCTCGATTGTTCCTTCCAACACCCATACCTGCTGGTACTGCAGGATCTGTTCCTCGTTCAATCCGACCATGCCCACGCGGTACCCGCGCGCCCAGAACTCCCGCAAAACAACGTGCCTTTCGTCCGCAGTACCGCGCGGTGAACGCCCTTCGGGGGCTGCCTCGGGAACACCGTCTCTCACCGAGAACGCAGGAACGACAGAGCCTGATGAATTTCTGACCGCCAGAGGCCGTGGAACACCTTAGCGCCCCACGTTCGGAGCCAACGGGACGCGACATTCGGACGTCAGCGCGGAGCAGCCGACAGGGTTGTCCCATCGCCGTCAACCATAAACCAGACATCCACCTCACGCGGCTCGCGGTCGAAATGGAGCGAGGTCTGGGCAGCGACGGTGCGGAAGAACGCATCGGCATCGTGCCAGTTTTGCTGGTCGCACATTTTGACTCTCTTATTGCCCGAGCCGGTTTCGTCGATCACCTGCGTTGACTTAGCCTCCGAGATACGGTCGAACAGGTCAGCCAACTTTCCCGAGAAAATGAATGGCATTTGCTGCTTGCTCAGGCGGTCGGTCAATTGGATCGTGTTGTCGTTTGGATAGCCGTCAAGCGGAACAAACTTGTAGTTGCCTCGTACGATCAGGGCATCTCGGACGACCGAGCGTTTGACGAGCCGCACCTGCCGTCCCAAGCGCTCCGAGACGAGATTTGCCAGCGCGTCCATTACCTCTGCCGGGCTGGCGTTCTCGCGAAATACCCAGTCGCCCGTGAACTTCAAGCCCTGCGGAATCGAACCGTCCATCTGCCAACGCCGAAGTCCCGCCCCGTCTTGGATCGCCCAGAGGAGAGGGATCCAGCTGGGAGCTAAATTGATCCAGTGCAGGTCCGACCCGTTTGACTTCAAAACCAACGTGCAACCGGGATTCAGCGGGGGATAACCACCAGTATTTGGTTGGCTCTTCCAGTATTGCAGGCGCTCTGCAACGGGAACGTGCTCGATCAGCTTGACCGTCTGGCCTGGCGCTAGTTGATATGCCTCCATGAACCGTTGGTTCCAGTCCGGGCCTGACACGCTGGTGACCTGCTTGTCCGGCAATGCGACCACCGTGACCCGCGGCGGCGCCATCACGTTGTACGCAACAAATGCGCCGCCTGTTAGCAAGGCCAGAACCGCAGCCACGGCCAAGAGTTTGATCTGTGTCGTTGTCATGATCAGGACCGCTCCCTTCGCTTGCCCCAGAACTCCGGCGAAGCCGACGATCGATCCGGCGGCCAACGAAGCGGCGGCAACGCTCGAGGCGAGGCCTGCGGGCGCCGACGTAACCGAATGGGCCGCGATGGCCGGTCCCAGCGCCGCCGCAGGCAGGATCACGCCGCGCGCCGCGAAGAACTGACGCATGCGCATGGTCGCGCGGTGGACGCGCTGCCGTGCCGCGTCGTGGCTCAGCCCCAACCGCTGGGCGACCTGCTCCTGTGAAAGGCGTTCGAAGTACCGCAACGCGATTGCCCGCCGGTCCGACGCGGTGAGGCTCGCCAAGGCGGCATCCAGATATGGCTGCATCTCCTGCCAGTCAGCCTCATCGAGCGGAGGTTGAATCGTCGAAGCCATTTGTGCCGCCGTGCTCTCGTGCCGTGCGCGACGAGCGCGCGCCCGGAGGTAGTCCAAAGCAATAAAACGCGTTGTGACAAGAAGCCATGCGGAAAGGGCAGTTTCCCGCCTGAGCCGCTTGGCCTTCTTTGCAAGGGCAATGAACGCGGCCTGCGTGACGTCTTCGGCCGAATGGCGATCGTGTACCTGCCGCAGCGCGGCAGAGTACACCAGGTCCGTGTGCCGCTCCACCAGGCGCGTAAACGCTGGCTGCGACCTGCGCTCCACGTACTCCCTCAGCAACGCCGAATCGTCCATATCCGTCTCGACGCCCCTTAACCGGCAGCCGGCCAATTCTGTGACAGCAGACATCGCGGTTCTTCTGCTATCCTGGATGTGTACTCGGAGACCAAAAGTAACGTGGCGGATCCGGCAGGAACTGATTCAGTTCGCCTGGCGGGGTCTGGCCGATCTTGACCAGCACGCTTCAGAGGTACTCCGTGGGTCGATCCCGTGCCGCATGGAACTCTGGAGCTGGGTGGGCGCCTTGGCGGTTGGCGAGGGCTTGCGGGAATGGGCGGAGTTTGCGCATTCTCACCAGGATCCCCTATGACGATGTGCTTCGCCGTTCCCTCCTCGGCGGACAGGACCGGTCTAGCGATGACCACCTCCGCGGCCCCAAGACTGACCGGTTGGCGGTCTGGTGGCCTTGTTGCCGGCCGTGCACGGTCAATATCGACCCATCGCGGCACTGAACGGCGAGAACCGCCGGGTTGCCGATGGGCATCACTCGCGTCCGCGCAGCGGTTCACGCCGCAGCACCCAGACGGTGAGCCTCGTGGCGCCCTTACGACC
>DATHPP010000245.1:0-25592 GCA_035483795.1 Tepidisphaeraceae bacterium
GCACGCGGTCGGCGTATCGTTCCGAGCTACTGCGGCTGCTCGCCCCCTTTGAGAAGCAGCCTGAAATTGAGAGTATCGGCTGCCGACTATCAGTCAGAATGCCGAAGGAGACAACCGGCTTGAACGATTGGCACTTCTCGCTGCATCTCTACGTCGTCCCGCGCTCCGCGAATCCAATCGTAATTCCGTACCATCGCTGCCGAGCCCTGTTTCGCCTAGGGACAAAGGAATGGCGTTCGCTTACGTTTCGCCGGGTTTCTGAGGATCGGAAGGTTCTGCGTTGGCCGAGAAAAAATGCGCCACCAGAACCTGACCATCCGTCGTTGAAGACAACTGATCGCGAGGCGTTCGTCTCCGGTCCGGTGATGATCAACGTAACTGGAGGAGGCGTTTTGCCAAGTGAGGCACTCGACGGGATCGACGCCGCCGACCTGCATGTTCGTTTGCGCATGACTGACAGCGATCAACCGCTCGCGATTGATCAGCATTTGACGGCGATCAGATCAACGGACGCCCAAGAACGCGCGTGGGGCTGGCACGTTGGGCCGCCTAATGAACAGATCGTGATTTCGTAAAATGACGGCGATAAGAGGGTTGCATGGCAAACAACTACCTTGAAGACCTTGCTGCTGAATGGTATCAGTTCGGAGGTTATTTCGTCCGACGTAACGTTCGCGTTGGTCGAAGGAAGAATGGGGGCCACGAGTGTGAGTTGGACGTGGTGGCTTTCCATCCTGAGAGTAAGCATCTCGTTCATGTAGAGCCGACGATGGATGCAAATAGCTGGCAGAAGCGAGAAGGCCGCTATGCCAAGAAGTTCGAGGCCGGCCGAAAATACATTCCGGGTTTGTTTCGGGGATCGGAGCTGCCAAATCTGCCCGAACAAATCATGCTTATCGGCTACGGTCTGAACTCCAAGTCAAGGACCGTCGCGGGTGGTAGAGTTCTCACCATTGGCGAACTTCTTAAACAGATTTGCTCGGAACTGAAGAAACGACCATTATTGAGGAACGCGGTACCCGAGTCGTTTCCCTTGCTCCGTGGAATTCAAATCATGATCGAGAACCGCAGTGTGCTACGAGATGTCTTCCTCGCTGATTAAATCCGCACGGGCTCGAAGCTGCAAATCAAAGTGTTGTCATCCGCGCGGGGCAGGCGGGCTCGCAGGATGCAGCAACGACCACGGCTCGTGATGCCGACGCGTAGCCCGAAAACGTGCCCGCGGTTCTCATCCGGGCCCGGCGTGAGCGTCGAAAAGGGATTCCTGAGCGCCGAAATCTGGCGCGGGAGGGTAACTGAATAGGCGGAGGTCCCTTTTTGTCTTCTCTCCCTTCGCCTTCTTTAGTTCATCGAGCTTCCCTAACTCCCGTGCTAGCTCCACTAATGAGAGCCTTCTGAGCAAATCGGCGGTAATCGGCCGTTTTGAATCGCGAAAAATGAGCGAGTTCAAGAAGTCTCTGGCCGCGGGCGACGCCAACATTTCAAAGAGTAGTTCGGCCTCTTCCTGAGACCGACATGGAGTGAAATAGCAGGTGTCGTCCACCATGACCGGTCGGTCGTCACACGGTGGAACTACCACGAAGGAAATATCCTTGTAGAGCCCCGAAATGGCGACCTTCCAAGGCGCAAACGAGTAAGGGCCGATTCCGAAAATCGAGAACTTGGGACGGTTCTCATAAATCGAGCTCTTTCGATCGTCCAAGATACCTGCATGGCGCGTTAGATACGCCCAAGTTTTCGGGGCGCTCCGTCGGATCTCTGAGGTGTCATCGCCGGTGTGTCGCTGTGTAACCAGCACGGCTTTGCGAATGGCGGTCCGCCCATTGCCGAGATCGGATGACTTCAAGAGCGGAAAAATGTAGTCCCCCTCGATTTCCACCAACTCGCCGAGCCCGTTGACTAATTTGCGCCCATCGCGAGTGAACTCCATGACGCTGCCGGCGTCGTGCTTAACGCCCGATCGCCAGATATGAGTCGAGGAGCCCGCACCCAAGCTTTTGTGAGCTCGGTAGGCATCGAGGTCGGCAACCAAGGTGCCATCAACCAATCCGAATGGAGTTGCGGCGGAGGCTTTGTCAAGGCCAGTGTAGACCGTCGCCAGCCTGTCCGATGTACGCTTTCCCGAGGCGAAGAAAAGGCAAGCATCGACCGCTACATCGAACTCTGTCTTAGCGTCAATATGAAACAGGCTTGAATCGCGAAGTCCCCCTTGCGTCTTCCAGAAATGACGCAGAACCTTTCGAGCAGTCATCGTCTTGCACAGCATTGCGATAGCGCCGTCGTCCGGAAGGGCCTCAATCAGTTGCACGAGCATCCATTCAGAGATGTCGAAGTTCGATTTTCCCGTGCGCGCGTCGAAGCCCCGCAGGCCTTGGAAGTTTGTCTTCGTAGGGAGATTATCGCTTCCAAGTTGCCCCAACTCCGAATTCGTCACCCACGGCGGGTTGCCGACGACAAGAACGCGCTTCTTCCCCGGGCGACTAAGGTTGCGTTTCCAGTCTTCGGTGAAGAAGTCTCGCTGGAGGATCCGGACGTCGAATCGAGTCAGGTTTCTCCGAGCGGCGTCGACGTATTGCGTATTAAGCTCGTAACCTTCGTACTCCGCTTTGCGGCCCCATTGGATGGCGGACGCCTTGAGGAACGCCCCAAGCCCGGCGGTGGGCTCGACGACGAGGTCCGGCGTCCCGAAAATCTCAGCTACAAGAGCGACAGACCTCCTTGCCAAGCCTTCGGGAGTTTGGAAATCTCCGAATTCCTTCTTAGTGCTCATGGGTGTTCCGAGTTGCGAGGCTCACCAGTTGATCGTATCCACGTCCTTGATAAACCGCTTTGAGAACCTCTCGTGCTTAGTGAGTTCTTTTAACCTATACTTGTCGTACGCTTTCAGAAATCCAACGTAGAAGTCTCTTTTTGTTTGGTTTTCAACGATCTTCCGGCAGTCGCACATTTGGATGACGCCGTAGCCTTGAGCTTCGATCGTCAGGCAGTCCCAGCTGATGTGTTCGATGGGGATTGGGTCCGTTTCGCCCAGTATTTCTAAGCCGTTCGCGCCGTGTTTGTAATCGACGAAGATAAAGCTGAGTTGCTTGCGCTCCTCGAATACCCATTCGTGCATCATCTTTATCGAGATCATGTTTGGCGAATAGTTCGCCTTGTCGACGTTGTTGCTCTTCACGTTCACGGCATGGGTATCCGACAGCATGAAGTCACCGATTGCTTTTCGGCTCATCGTGGGTTTGCCGTATCTCTTGGCTACCATCGCTTGAATCACTTCGTATGCGTCCATATGGCTGCTCGCAGCAATCGATCGCTTCCTCCCGCTCCACGCCAAGTTACTGTCCGATCAGGGCTTCGGCAATCTCAGAACGGAAAACGTTACCTCCGTAATTCTCAAATGATCGCTCCATGGCGCCGTTGAAGTCACGTACTCTCATTCCAACTCGTAGACGAACGCGTCGACGCCGTTCTTGCAGAGCGTGGGTTCGATGATCGGCTCGGTGAGTTCCCAGCGTCCGCCGGCCAAGCCGCAGCCGATGCGGGACATGCGGACGGTGCTTCACGGGCAATCGGCCCACGGCATCTGAGCTGACGACGACGGCGGGACGGGTCTTGCGGATCTCCGCGCCCAGTGTCGGATCGAAGTTCACCAGCCAGATCTCACCTCGCAGCGGAAGCAGCGACTTACTCAAGGGCCAGATGGGGTCGACTCCGCACCCTTGATGTGATGTGCGGAGTTGACCCCATGACTCCCCCCTGGAGTTGACCGCATGACTCCGGGGGTTTTGGCCCCCTTATAACACCGTGAAGACGCCCGCTGATCGCCCACTGGGCAAGCTCGTTTGGGCCGCTGTATTCCATGTTTGACATCTTACCAACCCGCATTGCGATGGAGCCGGGCGACCGCTCCGAGCCGGCAAGGGCGTCATGTGGTGCTGCCTTTCTCCTGGCGCGCCGGGGCACAGTGCAGGCTTGAAAGCCTGCAAATTGCTTCCAGGCCACAAAATCGGGCCAGACCCGTGAGCCGCTGGAGAATGTCGCAGACCTGCCGATCACGACACCTTCATGATATAATTCCCCACGGAATTCGACATGGACCGGCACAACCCATACGTTCGAACCGACAAGCACGGCGTGATGCGCGTGGTGGGCACGCACGTGATGCTCGATTCGGTGCTGGCTGCGTTCGAGCAGGGGCACTCGCCCGAGACGATCCGCTCGCAGTACCCGTCGCTGACGCTGGAGCAGGTGTACGGCTCGATCGCGTATTACCTGGCGCATCGCGATGAGGCGGAGGAGTACCTCCGCCGGCAGGATGCGTTGTGGGCCAAGTCGCGGGCCGAGGCGGAAGCGCAGCCGAACCCGGCTCGTGACCGGCTGCGCGCGTTGAAAGGGCAGCGCCCGTGAGTCGGCCTGCGCTGTGCCCCGGCGTGGGGGGTTGTTTTGCGTGGCGGAGGCGCTGAGGATGTCGGGGTGGCTACACCCGGGAATAAATGGCGGCACGTCATCATCAAGACGCGGTCCTCGTGGCTGCACGGGGACGAGCGCGGGTTTCGAGATCGCGGGCACAGGATTCACTCGTCGGGAGACTACAAACACGGGCCGCCGAAGGGTGTAGGAAACCGTGCACGGGCGGGACGTTTCGTGCAAACCGACTCGTTTGAACTCTTCAGCGAACCTGCCGAGGAGGCGTGGTTCGACAACCGCCGCTGGCGGTGATGTCCTCTGCGGTCATCAACTTTCGGCGATCAGCATTCTTCGGTGCGGTGGCGACCTTGAAGCCTTTCGCCTCGGCGGACTCTTTGCTGCGGTTCTTTGGCAAATCAGCTCTTCGAAACCAGGAAATGAATCGAAGCATACCGCACCGAATATTCGTCCCATTGCTCCAGCAGCTTTTTGGGCTGCCTGAACGGGAAGTTCCATCGGCGTGTATTCCACGCCATCGAAAACGATAGGTTCTTTTTCCAGCTTTAGCAAACCTCTTTTTGCGTACCAGCGGGAACGAGATAGAGCCTCGTCAGTTTCGGTTGGATCATGCGGAGGCAGCCCCGAACGTTCGATGATTCTCCGCCACTGCCAAAAAGAGTGCAACCAGAGCGGACCGACCAGCAACCCCGACAGCTCGACAGTCCTTCTTCGCGGATTCCCGATTCGCGATCTATCGATCTGCATCATTTTCTGCGGACGCCGAACGGGCCGGGGGCGCGCGGGGGTCTGGCGGGGGTGGGGATCATTTTATTGGAGGGCGGTCGGGTGGGAATTGCTGAATGCTGATTGCTGAATGCTGATTGGGGGACAGTGGGTCGGGAGAATGCTGAAGGCTGAGCGCTGAATGCTGAATCGGGCGCCTGCCCTGAGCCGGGTCGAAGGGCGAAGCCGCGGTGGACGATGTTGAGGTGGTAGACGCAAGGGAGGCCGGCGGCGATTTTTTCCAGGGCCTGGGCGACGACGGGAGCGGCGGATTTGGGCAGCAGGGTGACGTCGAAATCGAGGGCGGGGCGGACGATCAGCAGGGCGATTCCGTTTTCCTGGGCCAAACAGACGGCGTTTTGGGAGTAACCCGTGTTGGTGATCAGCATGGCCTTGTGGGCGCGGATGTCGCGCTGGACGCCGAGCAGGGTCACCACCTCGGTGAGGTGGATGTTGTCCTTCAGGAACTTGGCGTTGGCGAAGCAGAGGAAGTTGCAGACGCCGTCGTGGCGGGTCCAGTAGAGGTCGATCTGATGGCGGGTTTTGCTGGGGCTTTCGAGGTAGCCGGTCTTGATGTCGCGCAGGGGGACGCGGTATTCGCGAGAGAGAACGTGCCGGCAGAAGGCTTCGTATTGCCAGGGAGTCAGCGCCGGCCCGGTGTAGGGCGGGAGGTTGAAAGGATTTGGGATTGCCGAATGCGACGCAACTGAACTCGTCGAAGTCCGATTGCTGAATGGGGGTTCCTGGTCCATGGGGGTGAGCATAACCGATGTGCCTTACTTTTACCAAACAGTTCTGGCCAGTTGCGAACCACGACTCCGTGGCCGGTTTTGCCCACCCCATGACGTGATAGCCCTTCCGCAGCTTCATTCTGGCGCGTACGGCGCGAGCCTCAAAAAAAGCAGGGGCTCGCACGGCGCGAGCCCCTGTAGCAAAAGCGTTCGCAGCCCCACGTTACGGGATGGCCGCGTTGTTTACCGGGTAGGCGTAGTTGCGATCGTAGAGGAACCCAAAGCCATAGGTTATGCGAAATCCGCCGCGGATCGCGGCCAGGAACGGCGCGATGGCGTTGGTTCCTACCAGGATTTTATCACCCGGCTTGATGTAGATGTCGGGCGATTCGCCGGCAAAGACCTTGGCCAGGTCGACGCGGACGAAAACCTCGTGATCGGGATTGACGTGGCGGATCACGTCAGTCCGCTGCGGAATTGCCAGCCCGTCGAGCATGCTGGCGCCGATAATCGCGTCCATCAGCGTGACCTTCTGCCCGGTCAATTGAAAGGTTCCGGGCCGGGCCACGTGCCCGCCGACGAAGTAGAGCCCGATATCCGGCGGCATGACGTAAATCTGGTCGTTGGGTCGAATGGGGATGTTGTACTTGAGATCGCCGCGTTTGAGCCCGTCCAGCGGAATTCGGATAACGCGCGGTCCCGAACCTGGATCGCGGAAGCCGTCAAAACCCTGACCGGATGATTGAAGGGCCTCGGTGGAAAGATGAACCACCCGCGATCCATTGGCGGACGCAACCGGCTCGGAGGGAGCGTCGGCGCTGGTGCGAGGGGCGAGCTCGTCTGAGCTGGGTCCGGTTGCCGGACGGGTGGCGGGCCCGCTGGGTGGCGGGGCCAGGTTGGGAGAGGGCGCCAGGGGCTGTTCGGTGGCGCGGACCACGTAAGCGTAGTTGACGTTGGTATACGCGACGAACGATTGATTGACGTCGCGGGACATCGCCAGCGCGTTGAACAGCCGGAAGTCCCCCTGCGTGATCGGGTATTGGCCAGGCGCGCCCACGGCGCCGCTGATCCAGAAGGCCCGGCCCCGCGCTTCGGTGACCGTCACCGATACGTTGGCGTGTTCGATCAACTGGGCCCGTCGATAGGCGTCGACTACGGCGCGCTCCAGCTCGATTTCCGTCAGCCCCGCTGCCCGGATGGGTTCGGTTAGATAGGGCAGGCTGATGTTTCCGCTCTCGCTGACGCGTGTCTGTCTGAGCGTTTCGGTGTTAGGGCCGCTGAGGTCCGACAACTGGATTGTCAGCATGTCGTTGGGCGAGATGCGGTAGTCCGTCGAGACGACCTTCAGGTCCTCGGGGGTCGGCTCGGAGGCATTGGCCCATTGCGTGTCGGCCTCTTCGACCGCCGGATCGACCTGCGACACGATCGGCATGATCAGCGGGTCTTTTTTGAACCGTCCCATTTCGGTGGGATCGACGAATCCCTTGGTGTCACACCCGCCGGCCAGGGCCAACGCGGCCAGCACCATTCCATGACCTAAGAGCGTCACCGGAATGCCGCGATCGCTGCGAAGTCGAAGTCGCAAGAGGCTCTCCTTTCCGTAAGCCAACTCTGCTGCTCGGCGGACAATGTCACACCTTGCGCATTTCCTCTAGTCCTCGGTCGGGACCGGCGGCGATTATCCATGCCGCCGGGGTCGTCTGGCAAGGGCGCTTCCCCCACTTCCTCGAACCTCTTTTATCGGTATACGGCCCCTCCTGATCACAGCTTTCCCTGCCACCGTGGTTATCGGACCAATTCATGTAAGATCATCCAGTGACAGGAGGTGCGGTTGGTTGAGTTGCGGCAGGTGACAAAACGGTTTGGCGATTCCGTAGCGGTCGCGGGAGTCGAGCTTCGCATCGAGCCGGGTGAATTCCTGACGCTGCTGGGACCCAGCGGCTGCGGAAAAACGACGCTGTTGAGGCTGATTTCCGGTTTCGAGACGCCCAGCGAAGGCACCGTGTGGCTCGACGGCCGCGACGTGACCGCCCTGCCCCCCTACCGGCGTGACGTTAACCAGGTGTTCCAGAGCTACGCGCTGTTTCCCCATCTGAGCGTGTGGGAGAACATTGCTTTCGGGTTGCGGATGAAGAGAGCGCCGCGGGACGATCGCGAGCGGCGTGTGCGCGAAGCAATCGAGCTGGTCTCGCTCGCCGAATTCGTATGGCGTAAGCCGCACCAACTCTCCGGCGGGCAAAAGCAACGCGTCGCCTTGGCGCGGGGGCTGGTCTGCCAGCCGCGGGTATTGCTGCTCGACGAGCCGCTGGCGGCGCTGGACGCCAAACTCAGGCGCTCGATGCAGATCGAGCTCAAGCGTCTCCAGACGCGCGTCGGCATCACGTTCGTTTTCGTTACACATGACCAGGAGGAGGCCCTGGTCATGTCGGATCGTATCGCGGTGATGAACCACGGCCGAATCGAGCAGTTGGGTAAAGCCGCGGACGTTTATCACAAGCCCGCAACGCCATTCGTCGCCGATTTCCTGGGCCAGGCCAACGTGCTGCCGGCTGCGCTGTTCTCGAGCGGTCCTCAGCTCAGCGAGATCCTGGTGGCGGGAAAGCAGCGGCTGACCGTCGCGACAGAACTGCTTCCCGAATCGGGTAAGGTCGGGCTGGTCGTCATTCGCCCGGAAAAAATCCGCCTCGCCACCAGCCCCTCGGACGGCCCCAACGTCTTCGAAGCCCGCTGCCGCGGGCAAATCTTCCGCGGCGCCACCCGGCAGGTCCTTCTGGAAACCTCGTTCGGACTGCTGAACGTTCTCAGCTCTGAGAACATGCCAATCCTTACCGAAGGTCAGTGCGTGTTTTGTTCCACGGCCCCCTTAGAAGTAACGCTGCTCGCAGCTTCGTAATCACCAGGACGCAGTCCATGAAAGGCAAAAAAACAATCCGTCGAAATTCAGCCCGCCGTGCGGGGATGACGGCCAAAGGCCGGGAGATCGTCGCCTCATTGGCTGAGGCCATCGCTGTCGAGCGCGCCGGCATACCGATTGAGTCCCGCTTTACTGTCCGCACCGTCGAGCTGCCAGACGAACCCACGCGCTACGACGCGGAAATGGTCCGTGCTACGCGCGACAAAGTCGGAGTAAGCCAGACGATTTTCGCGGAGCTGCTGGGTGTGTCGGCCGTGCTGGTCCGAGCATGGGAACAGGGCCAGCGGCTGCCGGCCAAATGGGCCCGGCGGCTGTTGGACGAAGTCAACCGGGACCCGAATCACTGGCGCACAATGCTTCGCAAGGCGTCATAGCCAAGGGATATCATTCCGCCCCCGGAAACCCTTCCCGCGTGAACTTGCCGTCGACGTTGAATTTGTTCCCATCGATTTCGATGTACCCGCCCGGGCGGAGGTCGACGACCATGTCCCAGTGCAGGCCGCTCTGGTTGGAGTTGCCGGTCTCGGGGTAGCCGGCACCCAGCGCGAAGTGGACGGTGCCGCCGATCTTCTCGTCGAACAGCGTGTTGCGCGTGTAATTGCGGATCTGGTAGTTGGTGCCGATGGCGCACTCGCCCAGGAAGCGGCTGCCGGAATCGGTGTCGAGCATCGAGATGAGAAAATCCTCGCCCTTGGCGGCGGAGGCGTCGACGACTTTGCCGTCGCGGAATTTGAGCCGCACGTCCTGCACTTCGCGGCCATGGTGCACCGCCGGGAAGCTGAAGTGGATCGTGCCGTTGACGCTGTCGACCACCGGGCCGGTGAAGACTTCGCCGTCGGGGAAGTTTTCGTGCCCGTCGCAGTTGATCCAGCGATGGCCGGCGACGCTCATGCGGACGTCGGTGCCGTTGGCGGCGACGACATGATAGTCGCTCTTGCCGTTCAGCAGCTCGACCAGCCTCTGCTGGCGCTCGCTGAGCCGTTTCCACGCGCCCACCGGATCGGGTCGGTCGAGCATGCCGGCCTTGAAGACGAAATCCTCGTACTCGGCGAGGCTCATCTCGGCGTCCTGCGCCGCGGCGTTGCTGGGGAACTGTGTGCCGGTCCAGCGGAGCTGCCCCTCGGCGGCGCGCCTGAGAAAAATCTCCATGTACTGCTTGCGGGCGGCCTGGGCCAGGCCGATCTTTTTCGGATCGCACCCGGTCAGGGCCTTGGTGTTCTGGTCAGCCCAGATGCCAATCGTGCAATCGATCTGCTCGATCTCGTAAATGGTGATCGGGCTGAAGTAGCGCAGCTGCTCGTCGCCGGCGTTTTTGTAGAAGATTTCAGCAAGCTCATCGGGAATCATCCGGACCAGCGGTTGGCCGCCGGCCTGGAGCACGGACCGATATAGCTCAACGACCAGCGGCTGCGCGACCGGCGAGCCGCTGATGCGCACGCTCTGCCCGCGCTGCACGCCGACACTGTAGTTCACCAGCACATCCGAAAGTTTTGCCAGGCGAGGGTCTTGCATTAGGAGCGATAGTAACCCACGTGCGTCCGCTTTTCTTCAACGGAGTACGGCCCGGCTTTTGCACCCTCCCAGTGGGTTCGATTTCGGAGGAAAGCGATGTTTCGACTGATCAAGCTGGCGATCTACGGTCTGCTGGGCTACTTCATCTACGAATTCGTGCGGGGGCTCATGGAAACCGAGGGCAAAGGCGAACAGCCTGGCGGCGACCGCGCGCTCGACCGGCGCTCTGACCGCCAGAACATGACCGGCGGGGGCGTGGGCCGGCGCACCGTCACCGCCGAACCCAGCGGCGAATCGGTCCCTCATGTCGTTGGACGTGGCGTGGTCTCGAAATAATTGGCGCGATGGATTCACTGCTCCTTGTCCGCGCGACCTAGAATCGGCGCGATCGGAAGGAGCATTTCATGCAAATCGGATTCGTTGGCCTGGGAAAAATGGGCGGGAACATGGCCCTGCGGCTCACGCAGGGCTCGCCGGATGGGAAAATATCAGGCGGCCATCAGGTCGTCGGGTTCGCCAAAGATCCCAATCCTGAGCTGCGCGGCGTTCCCGGCATCACCACCGTCGATTCGCTGGAGAAGATGGTGGCGCAGCTCGCGCCGCCGAGGGTGGTGTGGGTCATGGTCCCGGCGGGCGACGCGACTGAAGGCGTCATCAGCAACCTTGCCAATCTGCTCCAGCCCAACGACATCATCATCGACGGCGGCAACAGCTACTACAAAGATTCGGTTCGCCGCGAGCAGGGCCTGGCCCACCGCAAGATCGGCTTCCTGGACGTGGGCACGAGCGGCGGAATCTGGGGCCGGCAGGAAGGCTACTGCATGATGATCGGCGGGCAGCAGCCGTACGTCCATCACTGCCGGCCGATCTTCGACACGCTCGCGCCGCCCGATGGGTGGATTCATGCGGGGCCGCCGGGCTCGGGGCATTTCGTCAAGATGGTCCACAACGGGATCGAGTACGGCCTGATGGAAGCCTACGCCGAGGGGTTCGAGGTTTTGCACAAGGCGCCGTTTCCCCTCAAGCTTGCCGACATCGCTTCGGTGTGGAACCACGGCAGCGTCGTCCGCTCCTGGCTTCTGGAACTCTCCGAGCGCGTCTTCAAGCAGGAGGACGATCTGCATTCGATCGAGCCGTACGTCGTCGACAGCGGCGAAGGGCAATGGACGGTGCAGGCGGCGATGGAAGAGGCCGTCCCAGCCCCGGTGATCGTCGCCGCCCTCTTCGCCCGCTACGCGTCGAGGGACCCCGAGAACTTTTCCGCCCGCTACACCGCCGCCCTCCGCAACCAGTTCGGCGGGCACAGCATCAAACGCGTCGGGGAAGAACGGATTGCGCCGACCGGTGAAGTGAAGAAGGGATGACTTCGGGTATCGGGAGCGCGTGCATCACGCTATTCATTTCGCCGCAACGCCGCAGGCGTGCGGTTTTCGATTGGGGACAGAAAAACGCGCGCCTTCGGCGTCGCATTCCAAATCACGCCGCCACGACCTTGCGCAAACCTTCGGCGACGACCGCAGCCCGCGTGAGTCCATGCTTACGGGCATAGGCGTCGGTCTGCCGCAGCAGGGTCTGTTCCACCGTGATGTTGATCCGCCTGGCGCCCGCCCCGATGCGGGGTCGTCCGCCCTTTCTTGCCGCGCGGGCAAGCGCCTGGCGGGCATCTGCGGTTAGCGGGCGGGTATTCCGGAAGTTCACCTTTTCCGCTTCGGCGCCGAGCCGGTCGAGTTGTGCTTTGGTCATCCTGCCAGGTTGATGCGTTTCATCGCTCGTGTCTCCGTTCCTGGTGTTTTTCCCGCTCCGTCAATGGGCGCGCGTGGATCACTAAAAACTTCGTCTTCGTCGGTCAACGCGAAGGCGAGCGCCCGAGGCGCTCGCCTTCGATTGTGTTGCGACATTATGCAGAGGACGGTTCCGATCAATACTCCGTCTTCTTCATGCCCGGCTGCGGGCGCGGGTAGAAGCCCTTGGAGTTGGGCTTCAGGGGGGCCGGCGCGTCGTAGTTGAGCGTGGCGACGTCGGGGGCGAAGACGTGCTCGGAATTGAGCATCTGCTCGAAGGTGATTTCCTGGCCGGTGTGGGCGGACATGCGGCCCATGCTGGTGGTGACGCTGGCCTGGACGCCGCGTTCCACTTCGTTGTACGGCTTGTTGTTGACGATCGCGTCCATCAGAGCGTCCCATTCGTTCGCATAGGGGTCGGTATGGTCGGCGGACTGCCAGATCTTGTTGTCCTTCGTCTCGGCCGTCCCTTTGTAGATGCTCGACGGATCTCCACAGTCGCCGATCCTGGAGGCGACGCCAAATCCCTTGGTGCCGTGTACGTAGCTGGAGTACATGGTGCCGGCGCCTTCGATGCAGCGGCCGTCGAACAGCAGCTTGGTGCCGTCGGGGAAGGTGTATTCGACCCCGTAGGAATCGAAGTTCTGGTCGACGTAGGGGACGCCATCGTAGGTGGTCTTGTAATGCCGGCCGCCCACGCCCATGGCCTTGACGGGCCAGGCGCCTTTCATCCAGCAGAGGTGGTCGATGATGTGGATGTTGAAGTCGCTGAAGCATCCGCCGCCCGCCCACAGGAAGCTGTGGAAACGCCGGATCTGGTATTCGAGGTCGGTGACGTCCTCGGGCTTCGTGGGCGAGGCGAAGGTTCCGACCTGCCCGGCCATGCGATAGCCGCGCATGAGGATAATGTCGCCGACCTGCCCGTCGTCAATGCGATTCTTGAGTTCCTCAAGATGCTTGGCGTGGCGCGACATGAGGCCGACGCCGACCTTGAGGTTCTTGGCCTTGGCCTGTTCGTTGAGCTTGAGCAACTGCCGGCTGGCAAAGCCGTCGGCGGAGAGGGGCTTTTCCATGAAGACGTTGAGGTTTTTCGAGATGGCGTACTCGAAGAAGACCCAGCGGAACGCGAGCGGCGTGGTGAAGATGGCGACGTCGCCGGGCCGCAGGCAGTCCATCGCCTTCTTATAGGCGTCGAAGCCGATAAAGCGACGCTCCGGCGGAACATCCATCTTGTCACTGACCTGGCGGTTGTGTGAAAGCGCGTTGTAGGAGGTGTTGAGGCGGTCCTTAAAGACGTCGGCCATGGCGATGAGCTTGGGCTGAACGCCTTTGGCTCCCAGCGCATTGGCGGCGGCGCCGGTTCCGCGGCCGCCGCACCCGATGAGCACGACCTGAATCGTTGGATCGCCCGCCGCGTGAACGCTGGGGATGGCAACCCCGGCCAGCGCCGACACCGCCGCGATCTGCCCCACTTTCTTGCCCAGCTCACGCCGGGAAATTCCGCTGTTCTCACTGGAGTTCATGAAGATTCTCCTCTGGCCAATGAATTGATGGTTTGCAACCTGCCGCGCCTGAAGCGATCAAGCCCGCCGGGCACGCGCGTGCCGACATGGTAATATGTACCGGGGGAGAACGCGGTTGTTTTAGCGGATTAGCGACTGACGGAGAGGCCATATGGCAAAGCTCAAGCCGATTTCACCCGGGGAACTGTTGTTTCACGAGTTTCTTGTTCCCATGGGGCTGTCGCAATATCGCCTGGCCAAGGAAATCGGCGTGCCGCCGCAGCGGATTGGCCAAATCATCGCCGCAAAGCGCGCGATCACCGCAGACACCGACCTGCGCCTCTGCCGGTTCTTCGGCCTGTCGAACGGATATTGGCTGCGGGCCCAGGCGGCTCACGATATCGAGGTCGCGCAAGAGGCGCTCGCCAAGACGCTGGGGAAGATTAAACCGTGGGTCGATACCGCGGCCTGACGCGCCACGAGCACCTGTTCGAGTTGGCCAATCAACTGACTGGACTGGTGGCTGCCTACGTGCGCTCCCACGAATCGGAATTGTTTGAGGAGCGGTAACAGCGTTTGGGGGCAGCCTTGGCTCTTTCGCGTTCGATGGACGAGCGGAAGGAAGGCACGGATAATCGGTCAAGCGAGGTGCGCTATGAATGCCGTTCGTATCCGAAGACGAATCGACTCGGAAATGCTGCACATGCCGGAACTGCGCCCGATGATCGGTAAGGACGTGGAGATCATCGTGCTGGAAGAGCAGCCGGCCAGCAGCAAGGGGGATCTTTCGCTGCTCCGCGAACTGGCCGGTAAGATCGACCTCGACTTCGACGCGATCGAAAAGCTGCGCGAGATCAGCAAGATATGATCCTTCTCGACACGAGCGTTCTCGTTCGCTATCTCCGCACCGCGGATCCTAAAATACTGGCTGTGTTGAGTGCACCTGGCGTTGCCGTGTCCGTTGTCACGCGTGCAGAGATCCTGCATGGCGCGAAGAATGAGCCGGATTTTCGTCGGCTCGACAAGATGTTGGACGGCTTCAGTCAGGTTGGCGCTGCCCCGGAAGCTTGGACTGACTTGGCGCGCAATCTCTACGAATTACGCCTCAATGGCGTGATGGTTCCTTTTCCCGACGCTCTGATCGCGACCCTCGCAATTCGCGAATCAATGGAGTTGTGGACGCTCGACAATCATTTTCAGTTGATTCAAGGGGTCCTTCCATCACTAAAGTTGTTCAGGCCACCGCCGTAAATGAAAGGCAAACGATCATGCCATCCGCTCCCCCCTCTGCCCTCGTGATCTTCGGCGCCAGCGGCGATCTGGCCAAGCGCAAGCTCATTCCGGCCATCTACGAGCTGGCCCGGCAGAAGCTGCTGTCAGACAAATTCGTGCTCGTCGGCTTCTCCCGATCGGAGATCAGCGACGAGCAGTACCGGGGAGAGTGCCGCGATGCCGTGATGAAATTCGCCCGCACCAAGCCGGTCGACCAGGCCATATGGAAGCGGATTGAGGAGCGGATCTCCTACGTCCGCGGCGATTATGGCTCCTCGGAGGATTTCAAACGCCTGCACGATCAGCTCGCCAAACTCGATCAGAAGTACGGCACCGCGGGCAACCGCCTGTTCTATCTTTCGACGCCGCCGAATACGTTCGGGCCCATCATCGAGTGTCTCGGCAAGATGCGGGACAAGAACGCGACCGGCTGGGAGCGGATCATCATCGAGAAGCCCTTCGGCCGCGACCTCGCCAGCGCCAAGACGCTCAATGCCATGCTTCATCATTATTTCGACGAGAACCAGGTCTTCCGCATCGATCATTATCTCGGGAAAGAGACGGTGCAGAACCTGATGGTGATGCGGTTCGCCAACTCGATCTTCGAGCCGATCTGGAACTACAAGTACATCGATCACGTGCAGATCACGGTGAGCGAAACGCTCGGGGTCGGCACGCGGGGTGGCTACTACGACAAGAGCGGCGCGACCCGCGACATGGTGCAGAATCATTTGTTCCAGCTCATGGCGCTGGTGTCGATGGAGCCGCCGGCCGCGCTGGATGCAGTCAGCATTCGCGACGAAAAGGTGAAGGTTTACAAATCAGTCCGGCGGATCAAGCCGGAGGCGGTCGAGCAGTTCACCGTTCGCGGCCAATACGGCGCCGGCGAAGGGGACGGGCAGAAAACGCCGGGCTACAAGAAGGAGAAGGACGTCCCGCCGGACTCGAAGACCGAAACGTTTGTCGCCCTCAAGCTGTTCATCGACAACTGGCGGTGGAGCGGGATGCCGTTCTATCTGCGGACGGGGAAATTCCTGCCGGAAAAGCTGAGTGAGATCGCGGTGCGATTTCGCTCGCCCCCGTTGACCCTGTTTCAGAAGCAGTGTGAATCGCCGGTCTATCCCAACGACCTGCTGATCCGCGTGCAGCCGGATGAGGGGATTTCCTGGCGGCTCAACGCCAAAGTGCCCGGCGGGCAGATGAACATCAAGCCGGTCGCCCTCGATTTCCTCTACCACACCGCGTTCCACGCCGAGCCTCCGGAGGCGTACGAGCGGCTGATTTTCGACGCCATGCTGGGCGACCAGACCCTGTTCATCCGCGGCGACGAAGCCGAGGCCGCCTGGGAGGTCATCGATCCGATCGAGCAGGGCTGGGCCGAAAGCAAGGCCGTGCCACAGGAATACGCGCCCGGAACATGGGGCCCCAAGCGGGCGATGGACTTGATCGAGCTGGACGGCCGCCGCTGGCTGCACAGCACCGATGAGGAAGAGCCGATCATTGCCTGCTCGCTTTAGAGTTTTCCATGCGAAACGACGGCAGACGCGACGACGAGCTTCGGCCAATCAAGGTGACGCGCCGGTTCACACAGATGCCAGCGGGCTCGGTGCTGTGGCAGCAGGGCAACACGATCGTGCTGTGCACGGCGTCGGTGACGCAGGAACTGCCGCCGTGGATGAAAGACGACCGGGCGGGCGGATGGATCACCGCCGAGTACGTGATGCTTCCCGCCTCGACGCCGCAACGCAAGCCCTGGCCCAGAACCGGGCACACCGATTCGCGCGGCACCGAGATTCAGCGCCTCATCGGCCGCACGCTGCGGGCGATCATCGATCTCTCGAAGATCGGCCCGTTCACCATCGCGGTAGATTGCCAGGTGCTCCAGGCGGATGGCGGCACACGCACCGCCGCCATCTGCGCGGCGTATGTCGCGCTGGTTGACGCGATCGCCAAACTGCCACCGAGGATTCCGCTGCCTAAATCGGGTTTGGCACCAGGCGCGCCGGCGCCTGCACGATATGACGAACGGTATTACGAGCCCTCCAAGGCGCTGGTCGATCAGCTTGCCGCGGTGAGTGTGGGCGTGGTGGACGGGAGCATCCGTCTCGACTTGGATTATCAGGACGACAGCCGGGCCAACGTCGACATGAACGTCGCCTGCACGGCCGGCGGGAAATTCGTCGAAATCCAGGGAGCAGCCGAGAACGGCCAGGGGTTCGACCGCCCGCAGATGAACGCCATGCTCGATCTGGCGGTCAAAGGCAGCCAGGAGCTGATGCAGATCCAGCGCGAGGCGTTAGCCTCTGCAACATCTGAAAGTTGACTCGAGTGCCATTTGCCACTGGATGCGGGCATGTTCCCATCCTTACCCAGATCGCCGCGACGCTAAGTGTCGTTTTCGCCGCTGATAGCTGGCCACTTTCACCTTGTTGCCGCAGATATTCATACTGCACCAGCGCCGCGAGCCCTTTTTGCTGGTGTCCAGGAAATGAACCACGCACGATTCGCACTGGCGCATTCGCGTGTGGTCCGTTTCGGTCAACAGTGAAGCAACCGCCTCGCCGATCGTGGGCCAGAAGGCCTCCGGTTCATCAGGCTCGAACGGATATTGTCGAACCAGCGAGCGACCGTCCCGGACCAACACGGAACGTCGGGGGTACTTTGCCAGCAGATGATTCACTTCCTCGACGAACGACTCGGCCGGCGGAGAACCGGACTCGATTCTCAAAACGGCTTCTCTCAGCCGTTCACGAAACGCGCGCAGCTCTTTCATAGAGCGGGCAGCCTTCGATGTGCGGCGCCAGGCACGCGTCGCTGATTTGGACCGGGCGGAGGTGACGAGCCCCGCCGCAGCCAGCCAACGCCCAAACGCCGCGGCGTCGGGCAGCAATTCCCGGGGTCCCTCTTCGAGCACTGGCTTCGTATTCAAATAATTCAACGCCAGATGATTGCCGACGAACAGGAAGCCGTCGATCCACTCCGAGTGTTCTGCGTCGGGGCCGGGCATAGACGTATCTCTGCAAATTCTACGTGGCTGTGCGTGATCCCGCCTTTCGTGGCACGGCTTTCTAAGCCGTGGACGAGGGGGAAGAAAGACACAAGACGGCATTGGTGTGGCAAAGCCAGGTTTCACAGCGCGAACAGCTCCCTGCTTGCCGGGAAAAAAGCCTCGGCAAGGCAGATCGGTTTTCCCACACCAAAACCGGCGCCCGGTAAACGGCTTGATCCGTCCACCGGTTGGAAACCCGTGCCACGTCAAAGCACAGGCGCCCTCCACACCCGCCATCGGGAAAATCGACACCGTTATTGACCATATTGCAGGTGTTGCCTAGCCTCTGTCCTGCTCTACCGCTTGGAGCCTTTGGGAACATAGCGCAATCGTAATCAGGAGAACGGACATGGCCTGATACAGAACCACAAGTGTTGGCGGACTCAAGCACTTTTATCGCGAGGCGGGCCCGCAGGGCTCGCCAACCATCGTCCTGCTGCACGGCTTTCCCAGTTCATCTCACATGTACCGGGACCTGATTCCGATGCTGGCGGACAAATTCCATGTCATCGCGCCCGACTACGTCGGCTTTGGTTACAGCGACATGCCGTCGGTGAAGGAGTTTAATTACACCTTCGACAATCTGGCCGCCCACATCGAGGAGCTGCTGCTAAGCAAGCTCGGCCTGAAGACCTTCAGCATTTACGTGCAGGACTACGGTGCTCCGATTGGATATCGCATCGCGTCAAAACACCCGGGGGCGATCGAGGGAATCCTCGTTCAAAATGGCAACGCTTATGCAGAGGGAATCGGGCCGGGATTCGATGCGATCAAACCCCTCTGGAAAAATCGCAGCGCTGAAACCGAAGCCGCGGTGCGGGCGCTGCTGACGCTGAAAACCACAAAATTTCAGTACGTGAACGGCGTCAAGGATGAAACCAAAATCAGTCCCGACGCCTATCACTTCGACCAGATGTTTCTGGATCGCCCGGGAAACGACGCCATTCAAATCAACCTGCTTCATAACTATCAGTCGAATTTGGCGCTGTATGACGGCTGGCACGCGTATTTCAGAAAGCATCAGCCGCGGATGCTCATCACCTGGGGAATCAACGACGTATTTTTCCCCGTCGCCGGGGCCAAAGCTTACCTGCGTGATTTACCTGAAGCCCAGCTGCACCTGATCGAGACCGGGCATTTTGCACTGGAAGACAACTGTGCGTTCATCGCCGAACGGATCAGGAACTTTTTCGCCTAGCGAGGATCATTCAGAGGACATACGTCATGAACTTTCAATCCAATGCGACGGCGGTTTTGGTGCACGGGGCCTGGGCGGACGGCTCGAGCTGGAACGGCGTGATTCTCGCGCTGGAAGAAGCCGGGTTGAACGTCGTGGCGGCGCCCATTCCCCTCACTTCTCTGGGTGATGACGCCGCGGCGCTAAACCGCGTTTTGGCGAGGACGAAGGGTCCGGTGCTCTTGGCGGCTCACGCGTATGCCGGAGCGGTCATCGCGGCGGTGAATGATCAGCGGGTCAAAGGGCTGGTGTACGTCGCGGCGTTGGCCCCCGATGAGGGCGAGACGGTGGCCCAGGTGTTTTACAGGGACGAGCCGCACGCGCTGGCGCCCAAGCTTGCTCCGGACGCCTCAGGGTTCATCTGGATGCCCGATGACGGATTTGCCAACGCGTTTGCTCACCGCGCTACGAAGGAACAACTGGCGTTGTCCAGGGCGGTGCAGCGGCCGATTTCCGTCCATTGCATTCAGGAGCGGGCGCCAAAGCCTCTGTGGAAGAGCCGGCCGGCCTGGTTCTTGATCGCCGAAGAAGACCGGATGATCAATCCAAAAACCCAACACTTCATGGCCCAGCGCATGAAGGCAACCACCAAATCCATTGTCGCCGATCACACCCCCCTGCTGACCGATCCGGACAACGTGGTGGATTTCATCCTGGACGCGGCCAAATCGTGTCTTGTTTGAACCCGGCTTTTTACCCGTGAAAAGCCTTGGTGAATCAAAAGGAGACCCACATGAATCGCAACGTCGCGATCGTGACAGGAGCCAGCCAGGGCATCGGGCGGGCGACGGCAATCCGGCTGGCGAAAGATTTCTCGAGGCTGGTGCTCGTCGCGCGAAACAAGAAGGCCCTGGATGAAGTTGCCGCTGACATACGAAGCGCCGGCGCGGAGAGCATCATTCTGGACCTTGACCTGGGTCAGGTTGACGCGGCGCCAGCAGTCGTGAAGGCGGCGACGGAGACGTTCGGCCGAATCGACGCCCTGCTCAATATCGCCGGCGCTGTGCCTCAGATCGACCTCTTTCAGATGACCGACGAACAATGGCGAGCCGGGATGGAGCTCAAGCTTCACGGGGCGCGTCGATTGACGATCGCCGCGTGGAACGCGCTCAAGGCGGCCAAGGGGTCCGTGGTCTTCATGTCCGGCAGTGCCGCACTCGATCCCAAGCCGGAGTTCGCGGCTGTGGCCGCGACGAACGCGGCGATCACCGCCCTCGCCAAGGCGTTCGCCGAGCAGGGCATAAAAGACGACGTCCAGGTCAACAGCATCGTGCCGGGTCCTGTGATGACCGGCCGGCGGCGTTCGTTCATGGAAAAATGGGCGCCGGCCCACAACATGACGGTGGAGCAGGCGATGAAGAAGTTCCCCGAAGAAGTCGGCATCAGCCGCTATGGTCAGCCCGGGGAAATCGCCGAACTGCTCGCCTTCATGGTATCGCCGGCGGCAAAGTGGATGACCGGCGCATCGGTGCGAATGGACGGCGGGGAAGTGAAGGGAATCTAGCGCAACAGGCGGCTCGCCCGGAGGCGAGCCGCTTGAGTTGGCGCGGACGGGCGCGACCTTACTTCAGGTCCTTCATGTACTTCTCGGGGTCCTTTTTGAACTCGGGTATGCACTTTTCGCAGCAGAAGCCGATCACCTGGCCGTTGTAGAGGTAGGTGACCTTGGGATCGATCTCGTCGTCGCGATCGACGGGGCAATGGGTGTTGATCGGCTTGGCCGAGGCTTGCGTGGCGGCGGTCGTCTGGGTATCGGCCGGCTTGTTCTGGGTACAGCCCGCGGCGAGCACAATGAGTGCGGCCGAGAGGAACAGTCGCTTCATTTGTTCTCCGAGTGAGATGTTCATTTCTTGAAATAAGCGGTGTTCTTTTCGATGAACGAAGCCCACTCGGCGGGGAGATCTTCCTGGGGGAAGATCGCCGTCACCGGGCATTCGTCGACGCAAAGTCCGCAATCGATGCAGGTGTCGGGGTCGATGTAAAGCTGGTCGGCGGCCTCGAATTCGGCTTCATCCTTGGTGGGATGAATGCAATCGACCGGACAAACCGTCACACAAGCGGTGTCCTTCACGCCGATGCAGGGTTGAGCGATGATGTGTGCCATGACGTCCTGATACTCCTTGACTTACCGGGCAGCCGGAATCGGGCAGAAGGTGCGGCAGCCTTGCGGTTATCGGCGAACCTGGCCGCTCTTCCGCAAACCGCACCACTTTCCCATGCGTAATTGTGGACGAAGCATACTAGCGGCGGGTTTGGACCGTGTAAACACCGCCGAAATACCTCAGGACCAGAGGGTGATGCCCGGTTTTCCGAGAGTGGCGCAAGTGGCGGATGGGATTGCATTTGGTGGCGCACATGCCTGAGCTGACGATTCAGCAAGCATTCGAGTTGGCAACCCGGCTTGCCCGGTCGGGCCGGCTTGCCGAGGCCGAGCAGCTCTTCGGGCAGATCATCGCACGCCGGCCGCGAAGCGCCGAAGCGCGATACAACCTCGCCCGTGTGCTGGCGGACAAAGGGGACGCCGGCGGGGCGGTGGCCAGCTACCGCGAGTCGCTGAAGCTCAGGCCGGATTTTTGCGAGGCGATGAGCAACTTGGGGGATCTCTTGAGGATGCGGGGAGAACTGCCGGAGGCGATCGAGCTTCTGAGGCGATCGGTCGCATTGCGACCTGGGTTCGTGGAAGCGCACTACAACCTGGGGTTGGCGCTGTCCGACAGCGGGCAAACGGACGAGGCGGCGGAGCAGATGCGGAAAGTTCTGGCGCTGTCCCCTGCTTCGGCGGATGCCTGGAACCAGATGGGCAACCTGCTGCGCGAGCAGAACCAGCCGGACCAGGCCATCGCCGCTTATCGAAAGGCGCTCGAGCTTCGCCCGCAATTTCCGGAAGCGAGGTGGCACCTGTCGCTGACGCTGCTGCTGGAGGGGAATTTTCCGGAAGGATGGCAGGCGTACGAAGCGCGCCGCGAGATGCGCGCGATCTGGCGGGACCCCGGCCTGGCGCAGCCGCCGTGGGACGGTACGCCGCTGGGCGGGCGCACGATTGTCCTCTGGGCCGAGCAGGGGCTGGGCGACACGATTCAATTCATCCGTTATGTGCCGCAGGTGAAATCACTGGGCGGCCAAGTGATCGTGGTCTCGCAGCCCGAATTGCACAAACTTCTTGCCGGGCAGCATTGGATCGAGCGGGTCCTGAGCTTTGGCGAGGAAGTTTGGCCGGCGGAATTTCAGTGCCCGCTGCTCAGCCTTCCGAAAATTCTGCGCACGACGCTGCAAACCGTGCCGAACGCGACGCCGTACCTGCGCGCTGATCCGGGGCTGGCGGCGCGATGGAAATCGAGGATGTCCCCGGACCGGCTCAATGTGGGGTTGGTCTGGTCGACCAAGCCGGCGGTGCCGGGAAGCGGCAAACGTTCCATTGGCCTGCACGCAATGGCGCCATTGGCGGGCGTGCCGGGCGTGCGCTTCTGGAGCTTGCAGAAGGGCGAGGCGGCCCGCGAAGCGCAAGCCCCTCCCGCCGGCATGGACCTGGTCGATTGCTCGGCGGAGTTCGCCGATTTTGCGGACACGGCGGCGCTGATCGCCAACCTGGACCTCGTGATCGCGTGCGACACCGCCGTGGCGCATCTGGCCGGCGCGATGGGGGTGCGAACCTGGCTGGCGCTCCCGCTGGCGGCGCCCTGGCGATGGATGCGGAAGCGCGACGACAGCCCGTGGTATCCGACGGCGCGACTGTTTCGTCAGACCCGCGCCGGAGATTGGACGGTGCCGATGGAAACGATGGCGCGGGAGCTGGATGGAAGTGCGTGATGCCGCGCCTTTCGTGGCACGGCTTTCTAAGCCATGGACGAGGAGGCACAAAGTCAAGGACGGCATTGGCGTGGGAAAGCCAAGTTTCGCAGCGCGAACACCGCCTTGCTTACCGGCCAAAAACCTCGGCAAGGCAGGTCGGTTTTCCCACACCAAAGCCGGCGCCGGGTGAACGGCTTGATCCGTCCACGGGTTGCAAACCGGTTGCAAACCCGTGCCACCGCCGTCGCGCGGTCACAGCGTGGTTGAGCCCGCCTCACGGCTTCGCCTCAGCAGCCCGATTATTGGCGGGCGCCGGCAAACCCGGTATTCTGCACGCGCTGACCATTTCTCACGCATCGATGCGGGAGATTTCTGTGGCCGGTCGGTGATTCACAGGGAGTGGAGTCATGTTTTCCGCCAGACGTTCCGGGCGGCCCATCTTGTGCCCGCGCTCCGCACATTACAGGTTCGATGCAAAATTCGGCCCCGTCGAGAAACTGGAGCAGCGCCTGCTGCTGGCGGCGCATATCGTAGGCGACCCGACGGTCTACGCGACGATCCAGGCCGCCGTAAACGCCGCCGCGCCGGGCGCGACCATCAACGTCGATTCCGGATTTTATTCCGAGCTGGTTACCGTCAACAAACCGCTGACGCTCCGCGGCGCCCGCGCCGGAATCGACGCCCGCAGCAACGTCCGCCAGGGGTTTGCCGGGGAAACGATGATGCCCGGCGCCCAGGTCGCGGATGGAAACACGTCCGCCTTCTACATCACTGCCAGCGACGTCACCATCGACGGCTTCTTCTGCTCGGGCAACACGAGCATCTTGCAATACGGGGCCGGCATCGTCATCGCACCGGGCGTGTCCGGCACGCACATCTTTAACAACGTTCTCGAAGGAAATATCTCGGGGCTGTTCCTGGCCAACAGCAGCCCCACCGACCCCGCCGTCATCCAATACAACGCATTTCTCTACAACAACAACCTGGGTTCGCTGGGTGGGCGCGGCATCTACTCCGACGGCAGCATTTCCGGCGGCGTCCTCACCAACGTCGTGATCGATTCGAATTTCTTCCTGAACAACCATGGCGACTACCGCACCACCACGGCGCTGGAAGCCGCGATCTCACTGGAATCCTACTCGTCGGGCCCGGGCGCGCAGTGGAACATCCGCATCACCAACAACACCTTCGACGAGAACGGCAAGGCGCTGCTGGCCTGGAACGCCAGCAACATCCTCTTCCAAGGCAATGTCGTCACTTCGACGCTCGACTCCGGCAGCGGGACGATCCGGCTCGAAGGCGGCGTCAGCAACGTCACCATCACCGGCAACAACCTCTACGACAATCTTGCCCCGGCGCTGCGCATCGACAGCAAGGCCTTTGGCGCCGACAACTCGGGCGTGGTCATGAGCGGTAACGACATCTATGGCAACGGATACGACCTGCATGATGGCGCCATCGATGTCGATTCCACCACGTACGACGGCCCGCTGGATGCCTCTAACAACTGGTGGGGGGATGCCAGCGGCCCGAGCGGGGATTTTTCCGGAAGCGGCGATGCCGTCTTCGCCAACGGGGCGAATGTCGGGGTCTCTCCCTGGGCCACCGCGCCGGTCGTCGGCGAAGAATCGGCGTTTATGGGGCTGCCGGCGATTCCCGGGCCGACCATTCAGGCGGAGAACTTCGACCAGGGCGGGCCGGGCGTCGGGTACAACATTCCCGGCTCGCTCAACAAGTGGAGCAACTACCGCGCGACCACCGCAACGTTCGAGTTCACCAGTGACAACGGCGGCGGGTATGACGTGAAGGGCCTGGCCGCCGGGCAGTGGCTGACATACACGATCGATGTCCCGCAGGCCGGGAGTTTCCGCATCGACTTCCGCGCGGCCAGCGGTCAGACAACCGGCGGGACCTTCAACGCCACCATCGACAACACCGACGTTACCGGCCCGCTCGTCCTGGCGACGGGCGGCGATCAAACCTGGGCGACGATCTCCAGCGGCAGCTTTTCGCTTGCCGCCGGCCAGCATGTGCTGAAGCTGCTGATGGACAACAATGGCAGCGGCGGCGTTGTTGGGAACTTCAACTGGCTCGACTTGGTGCCCGTCGCCGCCCCGCCACCAGTGCTTCCCACGGCGCCTTCCGGTTTGAACGCCAATGCCGTCTCCAGCTCGCAGATTAACCTGAGCTGGACCGACACTGCCGCGAATCAAACCGGCGTCGAAGTCGACCGCTCGATCGACGGCACGAATTTCACGCCAATCGCGCATCTGGGCGCGACGGCCAACTCTTATCCGGACAGCGGACTCAACGCCGCGACGACCTATTACTACCGCGTCGAGGCCACCAACTCCGCCGGACCGTCTCCGGCCTCGAACATCGCCAGCGCCACGACCGCGCCGGGCGTCCCCTCGGCGCCAACAAGCCTGGCGGCGACGGCGGTATCCACGTCTCAGATCAACCTCGTCTGGACGAATACCGCCACGAACCAGACCGGATTCGAGATCGATCGATCGCTCGACGGAAACAATTTCACGCCGCTGATTAACGTGGGCGCGACGTCCACCGGCTACTCCGATAGTGGCTTGGCTGCCGGCACGAAATATTACTATCGCGTC
>DATHPP010000246.1:0-30445 GCA_035483795.1 Tepidisphaeraceae bacterium
GTGGGCTGTCGATCGGCCGTTGACGACGATCCTGCTTTTCGCCCTCCTGATGTGCGTTTCGCTGCCGCTGTTCCCGCACCTGGGGATGGACTTTTTCCCGCAGGTGGATGCGGGGCAGATGCGGCTGCACGTGCGCGCCCCGGCGGGAACGCGGCTGGAAAAAACCCAGGAATATTTCGCCCGCGTCGAGCAGTCGATCCGCCAGGTCGTCGGCGCCGAGCAGATCGACGTGATCCTCGACAACATGGGGCTCCCATACAGCGGGATCAACATCGCCCTGAGCGACAGCGCCACCGTCGGCCCGATGGACGGCGAGATTCTCGTGTCGCTCAAGGAAGGACATTCTCCGACCGCGGCCCACATGGCCGACCTGCGCCGCGAATTGCCCCGGCGCTTCCCAGAGATGCAGTTCTTCTTTCAGCCGGCCGACATCGTCAACCAGGTGCTGAATTTCGGGCAGCCGGCGCCGATCGACGTGCGGGTGACCGGGCCGGACAGCGACGTGGCCTACGCGATCGCCACCAACCTGGCCCGCCGGCTCCGCAAAATCCCCGGCGTGGTGGATTCCCATGTGTTTCAGGTCCCTGACGCACCCGCGCTCAAGGTCGACGTGGATCGCGTGCTGGCCCAGCAGGTCGGGTTGAACCAGGAACAGGCGGCGTCGAGCCTGCTCGTCTCGCTGAATTCCAGCGCCCAGATCGCCCCCAACTTCTGGCTGAGCCCGACGAACGGGGTGAGCTATCCGCTGGTCGTCCAGACGCCGACTTATGAGGTCGATTCGGCGCAGGATCTGTGGAACATGCCGCTCGCTCAGCACGGCGGCGCCCAAAGCCAGTTGCTGATGAATGTCGCCACCTTTGGCCGCGGCAAGGTGCCGATGGTCATGTCGCAGCTCAACATCCGGCCGGTTTTCGATGTAAATGCTGATGTACAAGGGATCGATCTCAACACCGCCGCCCGTGCCATCGATGCCGTGATCGGCCGCGTGCGGCCCACATTGCCTAATACCGTCGATGTTAATTTAACCGGGCAGATCGAAACGATGCGCGAGAGCTACTGGGGGCTCTTCTCCGGGATGGGGCTGGCGGTGATTCTGGTGTTTCTGCTCACGGTGATGAATTTTCAGAGTTGGTTGGATCCGCTGATCATCCTGATGGCGGTCCCGTTCGGTTTGTGCGGCGTTATTTGGATGTTGTTCGCCACCCAGACGCACCTCAGCGTTCCGTCGCTGATGGGAACGCTGATGTGCATCGGTCTGACCACCGCCAACAGTATTCTTGTGGTCACCTTCGCCAACGACCGAATGAAAGAAGGGGACGACGCGCACGCGGCGGCGGTCGCGGCCGGTTATACCCGCCTGCGACCGGTCCTCATGACCGCCGGCGCCATGATCATTGGAATGGTCCCCATGTCTCTGGGCGTCGGCGAAGGCGGCGAGCAAAACGCGCCGCTGGCCAGGGCGGTCATCGGTGGTCTCCTGTTTGCGACTTTTGCCACGTTGATTTTCGTGCCGGCGATGTACCGGGTGCTCCGCCGAACGGCTCCCAGCCCGATGGAGGATTCCCTTGCAACCGCCTGATCATTTTTCCAACCACCGATCGGGAAACGGGCCGACAGGCCGCGAGCGCGACGACGCGGCGACGGTCGTTGCCATCATCGAGCGCGATGGAGGCGCCGAACACGAGAGCACGGTGCCGACGGATTACAGCCCCGGCACCGGTCAGCGGCTGGTTTTCATTCTGATGGTCGTCGCCGTGGTGCTGGGGGTGGCGTTCCTGGTGGTCCACCATTACAAGGAGAAGCAGGCCGAGGAACTCAGCGCGCTGACGGAAGCCGCCGCCGGCGCCGCCGCCGAAGTCGACGTCCTGCGCGCTGGCTACGCCCCCAAGACTGAATCGCTGACGCTCCCGGGCGAGGCCCGCGGCTGGTACGAAAGCACCATCTACGCCCGCGTCAGCGGCTACATCGGAAAGTGGCTTGCGGACATCGGCGACCGGGTGAAAAAGGACCAGATCCTGTGCCTGATCGAAACTCCCGAGCTCGATGAACAGCTCAATTCGGCCAAAGCCCAGGTCGAGGCTGATATGGCTGAGGTGGATGTCGCCCAAGCCAACAAGGCGTTTGCCGATCAGACGTACGATCGCTACAAAACCGCGCAGCAAGGCGTCGTTTCCGAGTTGGAGCGAGACAAGACGCATGCAGATTTCCTCGCCGCCGAGTCGCATCTGGCCGCTGTCAAGAAGAAAGTCGCCCTCGATCAGGCGGATGTGAAACGGCTCAGCGACCTGAAGGATTTCCAGCGGGTGACCGCCCCCTACGACGGCGTCATCACCGCGCGGCACATCGACATTGGCGACCTCGTGACCGCCGGCAGCATCTCCAGTACCACCTCGCTCTACGACATGGCACAGTCCGATCAGATCCGGATTTTCGTGGATGTGCCGCAGTCGATCAGTCCTGACATCCGGGACCAAATGCCGGCGACCGCCACCGCGCGGGAGTATCCCGGCCGTGTCTTCGAGGGCATCGTGGCGCGCAACAGCAATTCAATCGACGCGGCCGCCAAGACGTTGCGCGTCGAGGTCGATTTCAGGAACAAAGACTTCGCCCTCAAACCGGGGATGTATCTCGAGGTTCATTTCCAGATCACGACCAATCGAAAGCTGGTACGGGTGCCGGCAGGCGCGATGAACTTCCGTTCCAGCGGGCCGCAGGTGGCGGTGGTGAAAAATGGCGTTGTCGAATTCCGGCCAGTCAGCATCGCCCGCGACTTGGGGAACTTCGTCGATCTGGACTCGGGCGTCCTGGCCGGCGAGGAAGTGGCGATCAACATCAACAGCCAGATCGCCGACGGGGACAAGGTCACAGCGAATCTTCTCAGCGGCGGGGAGGAAACCAAACCTCCGACGGAGCCGGCCAAGGCGCTGGCCGAACGCCAGAAGTAAGCCCGCGTGAGAGTCCCAACGCCCAGTGGAAATCAACCATGCAAGTGAAGCACTATCTCACGGCCCTCGCGCTGGCCGCGGCGGCAACCGGTTGCGCTGTCGGCCCCAATTATCGCACACCGCCCGAAGAGTTGCCGACGTCGTTTAATACAGGTCCGGCGTCGCCGCCGACCACCAGGCCCACCACACAGTCCGCGGCCACGCAACCCGCCCAGATCGACGTCGCCCGCTGGTGGCAGGGGTTCAACGATCCCGAGCTGGATTCGCTGGTCGAACGTACCGTGGCGGCCAATCTCGATCTGAAAATCGCCCTGAACCGCCTCCAGGAATCGCGGGCGCAGGAGTACGTTGTTACCGGGGCGACGCTGCCGCTGGTCGATCTCAGTGCCGGGGCCGGCTGGGGGTCGGGAAACGATTCGGTCCGGGGACGGATTGCGCCCCCGGTCTACGCCGGCACGAACACGACGGGGTTGAAAAACATCAACTACATCGCCGGTTTTGACGCCACATGGGAGATCGATTTGTTCGGAGGATTTGCCCGGCAGGTCGAAGCTGCCCGGGCCGACACCCAGGCCGCGTATGAAGCGCGGAACGCCGTGCTCATTACCGTCGTCTCCGATGTCGCCCGTTATTACGTCACGCAACGCGCCTTGGAATTGCGGCTGGCGGTGGCGCAGCGGAACCTGGCGATCCAGCAGCAGAGCGTTTCGGTCGTCACGCAACGGTACAATCAGGGGATCACCAACGAGCTGGACCCGGCATTGGCCCAGCGCGAATTGCACACCGTGGAATCAACCATCGCGCCGCTTCAGGCGGCGATCGCCCAGACGCAAAGGCAGATTGCCGTGCTTCTGGGACAGCTTCCGCAGACCTTGTACACGGAGCTGTCGAAGCCGGCGAACCTGCCGGCGCCACCGCACGGCGTGCGGCCGGGCCTGCCGATCGAATTGCTTCGCCGCCGCCCCGACATCCGCCAGGCCGAGCGGCAACTGGCTGCATCGACCGCGCGGATCGGTGTAGCGACGGCCCAGCTTTTCCCCCGCGTCGCCTTGACCGCGGGCGGCGGGTTTCAGGGACAGGGGCTCGGGCAGAATCCGGTTGTCAACAAGGGGATCTGGTCGGTCGGGCCGACGCTGTATTGGCCGTTGCTCGATTTCGGGACGCTCGACGCCGTCGTCGAAGTTCAAGACCTGCGCACGCGCGAATTGCTGTACAATTACCGCCGGGCGATTCTCGTCGCCGTTCAGGAAGTGGACGATGCGATCACGAACTACACCGCGCAGCGCGACCGGCTCGATCGTCTCAACGATGCGGTCACCGCCAGCGAGCGTGCGGTGTACCTGGCGACCCAGCGGTATGAGCGGGGGCTAACCGATTTCCTGAACGTGCTGGACGCGCAGCGGCAGCTTTACGATCTCCAGGACCAGCAGGCGGTGGCGGAGCAGAGCGTGGCAACCGAATACATTGCGCTTTACAAAGCATTGGGCGGGGGTTGGGAAAACTACCAATTCATCCCACCAGTTCGGCGCCCGCAGCCCGCGGTTCTTGCCGCAGGTCGTGAAATCGTCGCTCCCAATCATCTCCAGCCATAAGTTATCGACAGGTTATCCACCGAAATCGGTGCGCTGCTTAGTTGATAACTCGTTATGGCCTGTCCCGTTCGCGTGCAAATAACGCCAACTCCTGCCAGTTTATCTGGTTATCGGACCCTACCGAACTCATCTTAACCATTCGTTAGCAGAGACCTAGTGGACGGTTAACGCGCTTCTTAACAATTCCCCCGACCGCAGGTTGGTTTCAGACTCGCCTCATTTTGGGAAGGAGTGATTCGTGAAATACGGTAGGAGGCCGCTCACCGCAGCGGCGATTCTCTCGGCAGCCATTGCCGGCACTTGTACTGGGGCCCAGGCCGCGCCGCCCACCACCCAGCCCCAGCAAACCGATGTCTCTCAGGAGCTCCAGATGCTGCGGGCGCGCATCGATCAGCTCGAGAAGCAGCAGCAGGAGCAGCAGGTCAAGCAGCAGGAGGCCCAGCAGCAGGCGACCACCAGCAGCGTGATGACGGATGCCCAACATCACAGCAACTTGTTTGACGAAACCGGTTACATCGCCGGCTACAAGGACGGCCGCTTCTTCCTGGGAAGCGAAGACGGAAACTTCATGCTCCGTCCTTGGCTGCACTTCCAGTTTCGTTACATCGTCAATGACCGGAAGAACGCAAAGCCCGACGGTGACGACAACGTCGACAACGGATTCGAGGTCCGCCGGGCGAGATTCGGCCTCGACGGCAATATGTTCAGTCCCGACTTCACGTACTTCTTCAACTGGGCAACGGCCAGGGCCAGCAGCAATATCGTTACCTCCACCAGCACGACCACCGTCTCCAATAGCCTGGGCGGCGTCCCGATCCTTGAAGAAGCCTGGGTCAAGTATAACTTCCACAACACCCCCTGGTACATCAAGGCCGGCCAGATCAAGGACCCGCTTCTGCACGACCAGGTGGTCAGCTCGCGATATCAGCAAAGTGCAGAGCGATCACTTACCGCCGACACGTTCGCCAACGGCGACGCGTTTACGGAAGCCGTCACGGTCATCTACGATCCCAAAAACTGGCTTCGCACCGAGGCCGGTGTTAACCACGGCATGCGGTCGGCCAACACCAGCTTCCAGGACACGCCGACCAACGCCTACGATTTCGGCGTCGCCGGCCGGGCGGAATTTAAGTTGTTTGGACGCTGGCAGGACTACGCGGAAATGGGCGCGTTCGATGTAAAGGAACCGCTGGCCGTCGGCGGCGTCGGGGTCGACAGTTCGCAGCACGGTCATTCCACGCAGACGGTCTTCGTGGCCGACAGCTCGTACTCCTCGCCGACGGGTCTGAGCCTCTATGGTGCCTTCGTCGACCGCTACACCAACGAGAATTTCGGGTTTCAAACCCAGTCCGCCACGGGCGCCAGCATTACCGCTCCGCCCGCGAACGTCTTGAATACTCCGACGAACGAGTATTCCATCCTTGCTCAGGCGGGCTTCATCATCGACAAGCATTTCGAGCCGTATGGCCGCTACGAATACATCCACGTGGCCGGCACCCCGGCCGGAAGCGTCAACTACTTCAGCGACATCACGGCGGGCGTCAACTACTACTTCGTCGGTCACCGCGCCAAGCTGACCGCGCAAATCCAGTATCTTCCCAAGGGAATTCCCTACGCCGATACGCCCAGCGATCTGCTGCTCAACAACGGACATGGTGAGATCGTCGGAACGATTCAGTTCCAGATGCTGATCTGATCCGATTCCACTCAACGCTGTGACGAGAATTGCGGAGGACGCGAGCAGTCGCGTCCTCCGCTTCTTTGCGCTATCGGTCGGACTCATCCGCCGACCGACGTCGACGCGCCGGTTGACGCCGGTCGCTGCGTCAAGGGGTGGCCGGCGCCGGTTGCGACGATGCGACAGCCAAGACCGTGGTTCGGTCGATCAACCCCAGCGCCGCCAGCAAGTTGACCTGCGATTGATCGTAATGAACGACTGCCGTGACATACCGGAGCTGTGCATCGTCCACGGTGTTCTGCGCCTGTAGCACGTCGATGACCAGCGCCGTGCCCGCCTGGAGGTTCGCTTGCGTCAGGCGAAGGGCTTCCTGAGCCGCGTCGAGTTGCTGCTTGGCGACCGGAATGAGCTTGGCGTTGGTGACGCTGTTTTGCTGCGCCGACACGACCGCCGCCCGCACCAGATCGAACTGGCGCTCCGCGTCGATTCCGGCGGACCGCTCGTTGGCCTGGGCTGTCTTCAGGTTTCCGAAGGTGGAGAGGCTCAGCGCGAAGCTGGCGCCGACGCCGGCTTTCTGCTGTTCTTTCCAGTCGTAGTGATGGCCCGAGATGCTGGCTTTAATGCCGTTGGCGGTGTAGCCCGCCTGGAGTTGCGGTCCGAACCCGCCCCAGACGGTGGCGCCGGTGTCCGCCTGAGCGGCCAGGATCAGGGTGCTGATGGCCTGCAAATCCGGCCGATATTTCACCGCCGTCGCAAGCAGTTCGTCGATCGGCAGGTCCTCCCGGACCAACATCACCTGGTCGATCTTGCGGAGGGCCGGCACCAGCGTCACGACCGGGTCGAGGTGCAGCGTCAGCGTGAGGGCCACCGACGCTTGATAGAAATCATTGAGCGCGACGACCACGTCCTGCTGAAAGCCGGCGAGTTGTGCCTGCGCCCGCACCTCGTCGGCGGGCAGGCCGGTGCCGGCCCGTACCTGCAACTGTGTAATCCGCAGCAGTTCCTGCGCTTCGCTCACCGCCTGCTCGGCGACCTGGAGCCGCGCCTGGGCCAAGGTCAGGTCGTAATACTGCACCGCCGCGACGCGGACGGTGTCCAGAGTGACGGACTGCTCCTGCTGGACCGAGGCCTCCAGCCGGCGCTTGGACGCGATGATGTCATACACCACCATTCCGGGATTCAGAATCCACTGGATCGAGATCGCGGGCAGCAGGTTGTCGAAGTGCACCGGCGTTGTGAGCGTCCCGTTCGCGTTCTGGCCGACGCCCTGGAAGTGGTCATAGGCGATTGATGGGGCGATGACCGGAAAGATCGCCTCGACGTTGCTCTCGTAGCGGCCGCGTTGCGCTTCCACCTGCTGGCGGGCGCGCTCGATATCCAGGTTCCGCGCGTTGGCGACGCGGATCACCGTGGGCAGGTCGATCGCCAGCAACTCGCGGTACATCGGCGCGATCGGCGATCCGTTCAAGTCCAGCGACACCGCTGGCTGGGTTGCCGGGGCGACCGAGGGGCCTGGCGGAGGCGGGCCGGGAGAGGCAGCGCAGCCGATCACGATGCTTGCGAGAACGACACTTCCCCCGGAGAACCAGATCCTTCCCATAGTCCTGTTTCCCTGTTCGGTTGGATCAGTGCTGCGCCGCCCCGGCGGCGGCATCCGCCACGGGCGGCGGCTGTTGAAGCTTGATCGTGACCTGCGCGTACATTCCCGGTCGCAGCACGCCGCTCGGGTTTGGCAGGTCGATTTCCGTGCGCATCGTCCGGCTTGACGGGTCGATAGCGTTGGCCAGTCGCGTGACCTTGCCCTTGATGACCTGGCCCGCCAGGGCATAGAGCTTTACCTCCGCATCCGCGCCGATGGACACTCCGATCGCCTGCGACTCGGGCACGTCGCAGAAGACGCGCACCGTGTCGAAGCTCTGAACGGCAAAAAGCGGAATCGTTCGATTGGCGGTGGCAGCCTGAACGAGATCGCCGGGATTCACCTGACGCCGGGTGACCACCCCGTCGAAGGGGGCGGTGATGCGGGTGTACTCCAGCAGCGCCTCCACCTCCTGCACCTGCGCGTCGGCCACATCCACCTGGGCGGCGGCAACGTCTCGGTTGGCCTCCGCGGCCTGGATGTCCGCCTGCGCCGAATTCACCCTCGCCTCGCCCATGGCAACATTGGCTTGCGCTATCTTTCCCTTGGCGCGGGCGTCGTCCAGTTGCTGCGCCGTGGCGGCCTTGCCGGCCGACAGCTCTTCCTGTCGTTTGAGCGTCACCTGCGCCAAGTACAGGTCGGCCTGATATCCCTCGAGCTGACTCCTGGTGACCGCCAGCGCCTGCTGGGTCTGGGCAACGGCTGCGTCCGCGGCCTTTTTCATCTGCTGCCTGGCCGCCAGGGTCGCCTTGGCTTGCACGAGGTTCTTCTCCAGCTCAGGGACGTACAGGACGGCAAGCAAGTCGCCCTTCTTTACTCGGTCCCCGATATCGTGCTTCACCTCCGAGATGTAGCCGGCGGTCTTTGCATACTGGTCGGCCGACCAGAACGCGTCCACCGTGGCCAGGACCACCACCGACCCGGGCGCGGTGGCGGCAGGCTGAGTCTGCGGCGGGGGAACGCTCTGCGCAGAGGCCACCGATTGCGTCCGCGCCGCGGGCAACAGACCTGACACGGTGAGGAGCAGCGCGGTGATGATTCTGGCGTCGGTCGATCTCATGAATGGGCCTCGGGTAATTGCGCCTGCCGATGATCCGATTCGCTCGATGCGGCCTGACCGTTGTCCTGAGGCGCAGGCTGCTGCCTGACTCGGGCGTAGGGGCTGGCCGGATCTTCCGGATCGAGCGAGGCGGTCTTTCGCGTCGTATCCCGCTGCACGATCGAGAACAGCGCCGGCAGGATCAACAGCGTCGCGAGGGTCGCGCCGATCAAACCTCCAATCACAGCCCGGCCGAGCGGCGCGGTCTGCTGGCCCCCTTCGCCCAGGCCGGTGGCCAACGGGATCATGCCGGCGATCATGGCGAAGCTGGTCATGAGGATCGGCCGCAGCCGGCTCGACGCGCCTTCCACCGCGGCGTCATGAACCTTGGATCCTTCGATGCGGTCGCGTTCGGCAAACGTGACGAGCAGGATCGAGTTCGCCACCGCGACGCCCACCGCCATGATCGCGCCCATGAACGACTGGATGTTGAGCGTCGTGTGCGTCAACAGCAGCGCGACGACTACGCCCGCGACGACCGATGGGATGGTCAGCACGATCGCGAGCGACAGCCGGAACGATTGGAAGTTGGCCGCCAGCAGGAGGAAGATCGCCAGGATCGCAACGCCCAGGCCCAGTTGCAGCCCGCCGAACAGCTCCTGCATCGCTGGGATCTGCCCCCGGACCACGACACTGATGCCCGTCGGGACTTGTCCGGCCCGCAGGAGAGCGTCATTGACGCGATCGGCGGCGCGACCCAGGTCCTCGCCCGAAACGTTCGCCGCCAGCGTCAGCATGCGCTGCATGTTGTAGCGGTCGTACTCGCCCAGCACCGTGCCGTCGCTGACGTCGGCCACGTTCCGCAGGTCCACTCGGTGTTCGCTGCCCCCGACGATCGGAATGTTCCGGATCTCGTCCAGTGAGTTCATCCGATGGATCGGGATCTGCACCTGCACCTGGTATCCCACGCCGCTTTTAGGGTCCGCCCAGAAGTTCGGTACGGTGAAGCGGCTGGAACTGGTCGCTTCAGTCAGCGAACGCGCCACCTGGTCGGCGGTGACGTTCATGGCGCCGGCGATGTTGCGATCGATGTCCACCTTGATTGCCGGGTATTCCAGTTCTTGCTCGTACTGGAGGTCCTTGAGGGAGGGCACCTTGATCAACTCCGCGCGGACCTTTTCGGCGTACTGCCGATCCGCCTCGAAATTCGGACCGCTGACTGCCACCTCGATCGGCGTCGGCGCGCCGAAGCTCATCACGCGGCTGATGATGTCGCTTGGCTCGAAGCTGACGCGCACGCCGGCCAGCTCCAGCGGAAGCTTCGTGCGCAGGCGGTCCTCCAATTCGGCAATTCGCACCTTCGCCGACGGCTTGAGCTGCACCTGGAGCACCGCTTCTTCCGGGCCGCTGGTCCAGAGGTAGATCGTGTTGACCGGGTACGCCGAGTTTTGCACGCCCACGTAGCCCACGCTGATCGCGACGTTGTCCTTCCCGACCTCGCGGCCAATGATGTCCAGCGTCTTGTCCGCGATCTGCTCGGTCGCCTCGATGCGCGTGCCGGCGGGCGCGCGGAGCCGCAGCTCGAACTGCCCTTCGTCCACTGCCGGGAAGATCTCGCGTCCCAGCGTCCGGCCGACGAAAAAGATGATCAGTCCCGCGACGACGACGTACACCCCCGCGACTGCCCACCGTAGCCGAACGATTTGCCTCGAAAGCTCCGCGTAGCGGCTGCGAAAGCGATCGAACGAGGAATGTTTGACCGTCTGCTCGCCGTGTTTCCTCCGCAGAACCCAGATCGACAGGACCGGGACAAACGTGCTGGACAACAGATATGACGCCACCATCGCGAATCCGACCGCCAGCGCCAGCGGCACGAACAGGTTTCGGGCAGCGCCCTGCATGAACAGTGTCGGGAGAAATACCGCCAGAATCGAAAGCATCGCCAGCAGCCGCGGCACCACTGTCTCGATCGTCGCGTTCCGCGATGCCTCCGCCAGCGGCCGGCCATCGGACAGGTGCGTGTGAATGTTCTCGATCGTGACGGTTGCCTCGTCCACCAGGATGCCCACGGCCAGTGCGAGTCCGCCCAGCGTCATCAGATTGACCGTCTGCCCGCTTGCCCATAGCGCGAACAGTGCTGCGCAAATCGACAGCGGGATGTTGAGGACGACGACCAGCGCGCTGCGCCAATCGCGCAGGAACAGCAGAACCATGAATCCGGTAAGCACCGCGCCCAGCAGCCCCTCCTCGCCCAGGCCCCAAATCGAGCGGGTAACGTACGGCGACTGGTCGAATGCATAACTCACCTTCACGCCGGGCGGCAGAACGGACTGGAATTTGCCCAGGTTCTGCTTCACCAGGTTGACCACGGTGAGCGTTGAGGCGTCGGCCCGCTTGGTGACCGGGATGTAGACCGTCCGCTGCCCGTTCACTAACGCGTAGCCAAACTGAATGTCGGCCGCGTCCTCGACCTTGCCGATATCGCGGACATAGACCGTGCGCGTGCCGTCCGAGCGGATCGCCACGTCGCCCAGCCGGCTTACGTCGCTCACAACGGAATTGACCGGGACCATCGGCATCTTGTCCCCGATCCGCACGTTGCCCGAGGGGCTGATCATGTTCCCCCTGCTGATCGCGCCGACCACCTCGTCCGGGCTCATGTTGAGGGCGCGGAGCTTGTCGGGATCGGCGTTGATGACCACCGCCCGGGGGCTGCCGCCGAAGGGCGGCGGCGCCGACACGCCGGGCAGTGTCGCGAACAGCGGCCGCACCCGGAACAACGCCGCATCCTGGAGGTCCTTGAGCCCCAGTTTGCCCGTCTCATCGGTGAAGACGAGCTCACCGACCGGAACGCTGCCCGCGTCGAACCGCATCACGAAGGGAGGTACGGTCCCCGCCGGCATGAACGCCCGCGCGCGATTCACATAGGAAACCGTCTCCGCCATCGCCCGCGACATGTCGGTGCCGGGGTGAAACTGGAGCTTGATCAGCGCCGCGCCTTGTATGCTTTTGGATTCGACGTGTTCGATGCCGTTGATGTAGAGGAAGTGGTACTCGTAATAGTTGACGATGAACCCTTCCATCTGATGCGGGTCCATGCCGCCGTACGGCTGCGCGACATAGAGGGTCGGCACGCCCAGGTCGGGGAAGACGTCCCGCGGCATGCGCAGCGCCGCAAGCATGCCGGTCACCACCACCGCAAGGATCAAGACGGCGACCGTGACCGGGCGGCGAAGGGCGAAAGTGACGAGGTTCATGGGATGCGTGTCCGGGAACAGAGCAGAACACGACCGGCGAACGTGCTATCGAGATTCGATATCATCGCGGCCACGACCCGTTGAGTCAAACGACCTCTTGTGCCCGCCGCCAACAGTGCGCCCAAATTTCCGGAGAGCCGCAATTCAGGGTGGGGCAGGCATTCTTGCCTGCCGTCGAATCGGTGAGTGGGGACATTCTTGTCCCCCGAACCGCCGAACCGATTCGAGTCCGCTCGGCGGAAGCGAGTACGCTCCGGCACTCGCAGACTCGAGGCAGACAGGAATGCAGGAATGTCTGCCCCACCGATCACATTTCGTCAGCGACGGGGTGCGGCGCCTTCACCGCCGCGACGGGGTCTTGAATCGGCGGGCACGCGATGCCGGCTTTTGCCGTCAATGCCAGGAATCTGAGTATGGGCCGGCGAAGGCTCGCCCCCTCCCTCGACCATTTCTTCGTACAGTTCGCGCACCTTGTCAGTCGCCTGCCGAACTTCCCGCCGCCCTCGCGCGGTGATCGCGTAGACGCGGCGAACCTTGCCTCGAACCAGTTCCTCCTTCGAGCGAAGGTAACCCTTCCGTTCCATCCGGTGCAGGATGGGGTAGAGCGTGCCCGGGCCGACCCGATACCCGTGGCGGCGGAGCTCGCGGATCATCCCCAGCCCAAAGATCACGCCCGCCGAAGCGTGGTAGAGCACGTGCAGGCGCACGAGCCCGGAGTACAGGTCCTGGTCGGCCATGATACGGCCCTCTATAGCCTAAACCCGATGCGGGCCACAAGACGGCTGCGTTTCCCGGTCGTCCCACTGGACAGTAAGCGGGCTCGACTTACGATCCGCGATCGATGGGACAAAAGCAGATCAAGGCGCCCCGCCCGCCGGCCATGTTCGCGACGTCGGCGGCGCTGATCCTCGCAGGTGCGGTGTGGCTGGCGCTCGTGCTCGTGTACGCCGGCCCGATGGCGGCCGCGGCGGCGTATTGCCTCATTGTCGACGGCGGCGTCGTGCTCCTGTGGCTCGCGGCCGCGGTCGGGATCGGGTCATGGTTGCTGCCGCTGTTTTTAGGCTCGCAGTTTCGTGCCGCGAATCCGCTCTTGCGTTTTTCCACCTCCGCCGCCCTCGGATTGGGCACAATGGGCCTGCTCGTTGTCACACTGGGGCTGGCCGCAAGCCTGAATCAGGCGATCGCATTTATTCTCGTCGGAATCGGCGCAGTGGCCGCAGTCTTGAAGCTGTGGCGCGCTTGGGGCGAGTTTGTGGCGCTGCGGCAGCGTCTGGCCGAGCCGGTCGGATGGGGATGGCTGCTGTTGCTGGCGACGCCGCTCGTGGCGGTGATGACGGTGGGTGACATGATGCCGCCCTATGTGCTGTGGAACCCGCAGGAGCCGCACGGCTACGACGTCGTCGAATACCATCTCCAGGTCCCGCGCGAATGGTTTGAGGCGGGCCGGATCATTCCGCTGCACCACAACGTCTTTTCCTTTTTTCCGTTCAACGTCGAAATGCATTACCTGCTGGCAATGCACCTGTGCGGCGGGCCGTGGGACGGGATGTACGCGGCGCAGCTGATGCATGGCGTATTCATTCTGCTTGCCGTGCTGGCGGTAGGGGGGATTGCGCGCGCTTTGGTCGACGATGCTGGACGGTCGAAGATGGCCTGCGTGGCGGCGATGCTTGCGATGGCCGGTGCGCCACTCCTCTGGCAACTGGGCGCAATTGCCTATGACGAAGGCGGATTTCTCCTGTTCGGAACACTCTCGATCGGGTGGGCGGCTGTCGCTCTGCGCGAGCC
This sequence comes from Tepidisphaeraceae bacterium, assembly GCA_035483795.1. GTDB lineage: Bacteria > Planctomycetota > Phycisphaerae > Tepidisphaerales > Tepidisphaeraceae > DASXMX01. The sequence continues at coordinate 13,939 of DATHPP010000246.1, forward strand.
GGAGAAGAAACTCGGGAGGCTCGCCCTGGCGGGAGTGATGGCCGGGCTGGCTTGCGGCGCCAAGCTGACCGCAGTGCCGGAGGTTTTGGCGGCTGTGGCACTCGTCACGGGGGCCGTTTCAATCGCCCGGCGAACTTCACTGCCGCGCGCCATGGCCGGCGTCGGAGTGTTCGGCATTTGCGGCTTGATCTGCTTTGCCCCGTGGCTGATCCGAACCTGGATCTGGGCAGGTAACCCGGTCTTCCCGGAGCTGCCGCAACTGGGGCACGGCTACTTCAGCGAGGTTCAGGTCGAGCGCTGGCGTCACGCCCACACGGCCCGGCCAGACCAGCACTCGGTCATCGCAAAGCTCAAAGCGGGATGGATCGAGGTGGCCGGCAACTGGCAATTTGGCTTTCTTCTGCTGCCGCTGGCGCTGATCGGCGCGGGGCTTGGCTGGCGCGAGCCGAACGTCTGGTTTCTGGTCGCGATGCTGTTTATGCTGGCGGTCTTCTGGCTGGGATTCACGCATCTTCAGGGGAGATTCTTCGTGCTCGCGATCCCCATCTGCGCGCTGCTGATTTCGACGCTGCCGCGGCGGGCGATGTTGGTAGCGGTGGCGTTGCAGGCGCTTGCCGCGATCATTTTCCTTAACCTCCAGTTTCTCACCCCGACGCGCGTGCTGGTGATGCATGCGTTGCTGGCGACCGACGACCTGAGTCTGCTTATCCCTTCAGTCGCCAAAGACGTTCCGCCGGATGCGACGCTGTCGCTGGTTGGCGACGCCCGCGCGTTTGTCTATCAGCGGCCGATGTCGAAGCTGACTTACAAGACCGTTTTTGACGCCGACACATCCTCCGGCGACGTCATCGTCGCCTGGGCGGGTGCGCCAACGGCGAAAGATCAGCAGTGGCTGTTGATCGACCCTGCGGAACTCGAGCGGTTTTCCAACACCTATCCCCCTTTTCCCCCATTGCCCCCGGACCTGCTCGCGCACTCTGAACCGTACGTAATGAAACGATGATCGTGTTCCACCTCAGACCTCGTTGTTATGGGGCAGGATCGCCTATCCGGACGCTTGAAGAGGGTCCCTCTTTGAGCGTCCTCCCTCTTCGAGCGTCCGCAAAATCACCGGCTGCAACCGAATCGCCTCGGGGGCGCAGGCATGGGCGATTCTCGCGAGTGTGCTGCGAACCATCGAGCAACAGGGCCGAGACGTGGTGGCCACGATCAAGTCCCTGCTGCGGGCCGCGTGGGCCGGGAGGGATGTTTTCCCGCTTACCGATACCTCATGACGGCCGGCGGCGGTAAACAGTTACGTCCGGATCCCTCTTCGAGCGCCCAATGCCGTCGATGCCCGATCGGAAGCCGAACGCTGGGAAATAAAAGCCCCCGGCAACCCGGCCGAGGGCCGTCGGCGGTTGCAATAGGACGTGCATGTGTCCTTGCCGTACGACACGGCACCGCTGACGGCGACATGTTACCCGCCGCTATATCTGTGTCCATATAATTGCGCTGGGGTAAAGACCCTAGACACCAGCGATGCCCGACCAGAAGCCGACGCTCGATTACGCGGGACCGGAACCGCCGGGGCCGCCGAAAGCAAGGGCCCTCCCCAAACCAAAGCCCTTGATCCGGGCTTACTTACACGTACGGCACTTCACCCTTTTTCGCCTGGGAAAGGGCGACCAGGATTTTGCTGATCGATTGGGTGATGACGTCGAAGTATTTCGCGCCTTTTTCCGCCGAGGCTTTTTTCGGGTTGCCGGAACCGGTATCGGGATGAACCGCGGACCACGGTCGCGGGGTCCAGAGGCCGGGCTGAGTCAGCCCCTCGATCGCGAAGGGCAAGCGGCGTCCTTCGCCGGCTTGATCCATGGAAACCCAGTCCGGCCGCAGATGCAGAATCAGGCTGGTTTCCATCTCCCCGGCGTGATCGTCCGGCTCCTCGAAAAGTTCTTTCAACGCATCGGGCCGCATCTGAAAGAAGTTCAGCACGACGATCAGCATCCCCGTCTGCTTCTGTACGTCGCGCACGATCGGCTTGAATTCGTTGCCGCCGTGCGCGTTGAGAACGACCAGGCGGTCGATGCCCTGCGAACTAAGGCTGCGGGCGACATCACCCAGGATCGCAAGTGCGGTGGAGGTGCGGAAGCTGATGGTGGCGACTTGATCGAGCTGCTGCTCGTTATTGCCGAACGGAATGGTCGGCAGCACGAGCACCTTGGCGCCGGAGTCATGAGCGATCTGCGCCGCCTGCTGGGCCAGCGCCGTCGCCTCGATGACGTCGGTTCCGTGGGGAAGGTGCAGATTGTGTGCCTCAGTCGCGCCCCATGGAAGGACCGCTACGTTGGGCCGGTATTCGCGAAGTTCTTTGAAATTGGTCTCCAGCAGAATGAACGGACGCGCGGACACGGTCGCTCCTTTGGCTGATTCATGTGACACGGGTTTCAACCCGTGCCGGCGATCTTCACTATGGAAAACCGTGGGCCTTCCCGGTTTTCGTCTCTCAGCACGGGTTGAAAACCCGTGTCACGGGCGACCTATTCTTGCCGGAACGCTTGTCGTCAGCGAGCGGGCAATTCAATCGACAGCACGGTCGATTTCTTCGATGCGATATCAACGGCAACGATGCGATGGTGATTGGTGTCGGCGATGTAGAGCGTGTCATTCGTCACGGAAATCCCGCCGGGCTCGTCGAAGTTCGGCGAGGCATAGGTACCAACGTCGCTCGCGCCCGAACCCAGGAAAGTGGTCACTGTTGAAGTCTTGAGATCAATCGCGCGAATCTGGCCGTTGAAGGTATCGGCAACAAAGAGCGTGTCTCCGTGCAGCGCGACGCCAAGGGGATGCTGGAAACGGGCGGCGTTGCCGACGCCGTCGCGGCGGCCGAAGCCGAACAGGTCGCCGCTGCCGGCCACTGTGCGGGTCGAGTCGTCCTTCGGATCCAGCGAGACCGCGCGGATGCTCGACGCCTCCGAATCCGCCACGTAAAGCTCACGGCCGTCCGTCGCCAGTCCGGAGGGCTGGGCGAAACCGGCGTCGCTGTTTTTGCCGTCCACCGCGCCCTCGCGGCTTGTGCCCGCCAGCACCGAAATTGTCTTCCCTTTCAGGTCCATGACCCAGATCTGATGGACTCCCGCCATGGCGACATAGAGTTTTTCGCCGACGCGCGCCAAATCCCAGGGGGAACTGAGCGCGGTAGAGCGTGGATCGGCGTTTCCCGGCGGGCGATGGGCCTGGACGCCCGTGCCGGCGATCCTTGTTACCGTGCCCCGCTCCAGGTCTGCCGCCCGCAACTCATGATTCTCGGTATCGGCGATGTACAGCGTGCGACCGTCGGCGGAGAGGGCCAGACCCTGGGGCTGTTGCAGCTCGGCGTCGCGAAATCCACCGTCTTTCAGGCCCGTTGCGCCGCTTCCGATGATCTGGCTGACCTTTCCATTTAGATCGGCGACCAGAACGCGATTGTGGTTGGTGTCGCCGATGAACAGGCGGCCGCTTTTTGCGTCGGCCAAGACCTTGCCGGGGAAATCCAGCGTGCCGGGTTTGAACGACGATTGCTCGCTTACGAAATGGAGCGGCCGGGCGAGCGTCCCCTTCTGCCGTCCTTCCTTGAGCAGCTCGGCGATCTTCGCGTCGATCTCATCACGGTGTCCCTCACCCGACCATCCTGCGACCGCATAGCCTTGCGGATCGATCAGCACCAGCGTGGGCCAGCCCGGGACGCCGTACGCGTTCCAGATCTTGTACTGGCTATCGACTGCGACTGGATGCATGATGTTGTTCCGCAGGATCGCCTGGCGGATGTGGTCGGCGTCTTTCTCCTGGTCGAATTTGCCGGAATGGACGCCAATCACGACGAGCGGCTGACCTGAGTATTTGTGCTCGAGGTAGTGCAGGTCGGGGAAAATGTGCATGCAGTTGATGCAGCAGTAGGTCCAGAAATCGAGCAGGACAACCTGGCCTTTGAGGTCGGCCAGGGAAATCGGCTTGCCGCCCTCGGTGTTGAGCCACGCATCGGCGCCGCTCAGTTCCGGCGCTTTGACGCGATCGGCCGCGGGCATCGTGCGGCATAGAATGGCAAGAAGAGCGAGCGGCAGAACAACCGACCTGTGGCTCATAAATTCGGCTCCTGAGTTCGGATTATATCCGTTGACGGTCAGGGGCATCCGTCCGGACGGGCGCGGGTTGGAAAAGTTCTGGCGTTCTCAACCGCGTTGAGTGAAAATACGCCGCGCACCGGCCGGCGCAGGGATAGGTCGGCGGGCAGTAAAATTCAACCGCAAACAACAGGGAGCTAGCGCTCATGGCTGCGATCGATGCGACTGTGGATCAGGTTTTTCAGGATTGGGATGACCGCAAGGTGAAGCTGCACAGCGGCAACGTCGAGGAGAGGGCCCAGCAGCTGGGGCCGTGGTCCAAGCTGGTTGGGCAGCGGCTGGGTCTCTTCGTCGAGCGCTGGCGGCCGGACCGGATCAAGGTGCTCAAGAAGCTGGGCAACAACACGAACGCTAACGCAGACACCGTGCGCGGCCACCTTACGCCGCTCGCCCGCGAGGAATTTGTTGCCGATCTGCGCGCCTGGGGCATCCCCGACCGCTACGCGGTTGCTGCCGGGTCGCTGGTTGAAGTGAAGTAAGCTTCCATCCCATCCGTAGATCCAGACGGTGATACCGCGCGCGTTGGGCGGTTTTTGTGAAAGAGGCTCGGCGCGGCTCCGTCTTGGCTGCGCATGGCCAAATGGCTACGGCTACAGCGCGCCTTCACCCTGACTGAATTGCTGGTGGTCATCGCGATTATTGCGATGGCGCTGGCAATCATTCTCACCATCCTCCACTCGGCGATTAAGGCAGTTCGCGCGCTCAAAGGGTGAGCGCTGCGTCGGTGATTGCAACGATGCGAAAGTCATGTGCGGACGAAAAATAGCTCCCGACCCTATTTTCCTCCGACCGCCAGGGGCGCCGGCGTCGGGGCCAGGGATTCGGTGAGAAAGAAGCGGAACGCGGCAGGGCTCGGCAGGCTCATCATCGCCCGCGTGTCCTCCATGCCGATGTGAATCGAGATCAGGTTCCGGACGTCCGATTGATACATGTCTTCGTCAGTCACGTCGTCGCCGGCGCAGAGGACCAAATCCACCTCGAGCTGTTCCAGGACGTGTAGCATCGCGCTGCCCTTGTTCACCTCCGTCGAAGTGATCTCGACAATCTTTTTTCCGTGGCGAACTTTCAGCGGCAGGTTGGCGATCAAGGTTGCGATCTCGGCGACCAGCGCCCGCGCTTTCCACAGGCCAAACTGCGGGTCGGTGCGGCGGTAGTGCCACGCCAGCGACGTTCGCTTGCGCTCGATGAAGCTGCCGGGCGTCGAGCGCTCGTAGAGCTGAAGGACCGGCAAAACGTTCTCCATCCAGGCGTAGCTGACATTGCGATCCAGTTGCTCCCAGCGGCGTTCGTGCGGCCGTCGAATGGCGGCGCCGTGCTCGGCGACCAACCCGAAACTGTATGAGCCCAGAAATGAATCCAGATCGTCGGGCGTACGGCCGCTGATGATCGTCACGTCCAGTCCCGGGTGGTTTTGCAACCGATCCAGCAGGGAGCGCGTCGCGGCGTTGGGGCGGGCGGCCTCGGGGATGCGCTCGATCTCCCGCAGCGTCCCATCGTAATCGAGGAACATCGCCACTCTGCCGCCGCGGGCGAGGGTCTGGGAAATCCGGCGGCTGGCCTGCTCCGCCAGGTCGGCGTCGGGCGGCGCCGGCGGCTTGATCGCTCGCAAATCGTCCAGCAGCCAGCTCGCCCAGCGGCTGGCGTCGTACCTCATCACCCGTTCCCGCATCGGCCGCATCAGACGCATCGCCTCTTCCGGAGACGTGCCCAGCGCCTCTTCCATCGCACCGGCGACGCTTTGGGCATCATAGGGATTGACGATCGTCGCGTTGAACAGATCCTGGGCAGCGCCGGCAAATTCGCTCAGAATCAGCGTCCCCGCCTGGTCGCGCTGGCACGCGACGTATTCCTTGGCCACCAGGTTCATCCCGTCGATCAGCGGCGTGACCAGCCCTACGTCCGCCAGCACGTACAACGCGCAAAGCTCCTTAAAATCCACCGAGCCGTGCACGAAATGAATCGGGCTGTTGTGCAGCGTCGCGTATTTCCCGTTCAGTCCCCCGATGCGCAGCTCCACTTCCTCGCGCAGAACGCGATATTCCTCGACATTTTCGCGACTGGGCACCGCGACGAAGATGAACTTGATGTCGTCGCGGTTTTCGCGCCTGGCGAGGAACAGATCGATCGCGTCCAGCCGCTGGGGGATGCCTTTGGTGTAGTCCAGCCGCTCGACCGACAAGATCACCCGCTGGCCTTTGTACGCCTCGCGGAAAGAGGTCAGATGGGCGGCGCATTGGGGGCTGTCGAGTGCGGCGTCGAATCGCGAAGCATTGATTCCAATCGGATAGACCCCCACCCGCGTGGTTCGCCCTTCGTGGCGGATTTCCGTCAGGTCCGACTCGATGCCCAGCAATCGCAGGACCGAGCTGCAAAAATGTCGCAAGTATCCGAAAGTATGAAATCCCACCAGATCAGCCCCCAGAAGTCCTGAAGCAAGAGCGGCCCGATTCGGATGGCAGCGAAAGACCTCGTACGATGGGAACGGCGTGTGCAAAAAGAACGCGACCCGCAGCGACGGCCGGGCCTCTCTCAATATCCCGGGCAACAGCATGAGTTGGTAATCGTGGACCCAGACCAGGTCATCGTCCTGGGCGACCTCGAGGACGCAGGCCGCGAACTTCTCGTTGACCTTGCGATACTGCTCCCACCACTGGGGCTCGTAGCGAAACCGGCTGGGCATGTAATGCAGCAGGGGCCAGAGGCTCGAGTTGGCAAAGCCCTCGTAAAACGCCTCAACCTCCCCGGCGTCAAGAAAGACCGGCACGTAACCGAATTGGTCCCGAAGTGTCTTTTCAATATCGCGTTGACGGGCCTCGTCGTCGATCGCGGCGCCGGGCCAACCGATCCATCGAAGCGACGGGCCCATCGCTTCCAGGGCCGTGACCAGGCCGCCGGACGATTTTTCGATCTTTTCGCCGATCGTCACCGGCAGGCGGTTCGATACGTTGATCACCTTTGCCATTTCCCAATTTATGCGTCGAATCTGCGAGAATGAGAACGGGTGAAACCGCTTGTGCCTTGACGATTCTGCCGGGCCTTGGGGACAATGTCGACGATTTACCTAAAGGAGTCCTCATGCGATCGCGAATTCTGCGGCCGCTGCCGTTTGTAGTACTGTTTGCCTTCGTCGCGGTTTCCCAGGCGCGAGCCGACGACGCGGCCGCGCCCAAGAATGAGTTCCTCAAATTCGTTGACGACGGTCAGGGCGGTGGAAAGCTGGAGACGGCCATCGTCACCTATCGCAACGACGCCGGCGCAACCGTTCACTTGGTGGCGGCGGTGCACATCGCGGATCAGTCGTACTACGACGGGTTGAACAAGACCTTCAAAGGTTACGACGCGGTGTTGTACGAGATGGTCAAGCCCAAGGACGCGGAGCCGCCGCAGCCGGGCGAGGAACGCAGCAACAGCATGATCAGCGTCATCCAGCGCTTCATGAAGGACACGCTCGACCTGAAGTTCCAGCTCGACGCGATCGATTACACCGCGCCGAACTTCGTCCACGCCGATCTCGACGCCGAGACGTTTGCGAAGATGGAGGAGGAACGCGGCGAATCGATCTGGACGCTGATGCTCCAGCAGATGATCAAGCAGATGATGAACCCGCCGGAGAACCAGCAGGAGATCGGATTGGGCGATCTTCTCCAGGCGTTGACGAGCCCCGACCACGCCCGCCAATTGAAGCTGCTGCTGGGTCGTCAGTTTTCCGACATCGAAACCCAGATGTCCGGCTTCGGCGGCACCGTCCTGCTCACCGAGCGAAACAAAGCCTGCTTCAAAGTGCTCGACCAGGAGCTGACCAACGGCAAGCAGAACCTCGGCATCTTCTACGGCGCCGGCCACATGTCCGAGATGGAAAAGATGCTGCTCAAACGCGGCTTTCACAAGACCGGCTCAGAGTGGCGCATCGCCTGGAACATGACCGACGACGCCAGGCCCGACGATGCCACCGGCGACAAGCCCAAGGCTGAGAAGAAACAGAAGGGCGATGCCGACAAGGACTCGAATGGGATCATCAAAATCGAATACGTGAGGTGAAGATGAAAGACCTGCGAATCGGGCTGATCGGGTATGGGTTTATGGGGCGGGCGCATTCCAACGCTTACCGACGAGTGAACAACTTCTTTAGTCTGGAATACCGACCGGTCCTCAAGGCGGTCTGCGGCCGCGACAGGGACAAGGCCCAGGCGTTTGCCGATCAGTGGGGATACGAGTCAGTCGAAACCGATTGGCGGAAGGTTATCGATCGCAAGGACATCGACGCCGTCGACATCTGCACGCCGAACAACACGCACAAGGAGATCGCCCTGGCCGCGACCAAAGCCGGAAAGATGATCCTGTGTGAGAAGCCGCTGGCGATGAACGCCGCGGAAGGCCGCGAGATGGTCAAGGCGGTCGAGGCGGCGCGCGTGCCGAACATGGTCTGGTACAACTACCGGCGTGTTCCCGCCGTCACCCTGGCCAAACAGCTCATCGATCAGGGCCGGCTCGGCAAGATCTTCCACTTCCGCGCCCTGTTCCTTCAGGACTGGACGATCAGCGCCGACTTGCCGCAGGGCGGGACGGGGCTGTGGAGATTAGACATCGGCGCCGCCGGCAGCGGTGTCACCGGCGACCTGCTGGCCCATTGCATCGACACCGCCATCTGGCTTAACGGCGGCATCGGGTCTGTCGCCGCGATGACCGAAACCTTCATCAAGGAGCGCAAGCACAACCTCACCGGCAAGGTCGAGAAGGTCGGCATCGATGACGCCTGCGCGTTTCTCGCCCGCTTCAAGAACGGGTCCCTGGCCACCTTCGAATCCACCCGCTACGCCCGCGGCCACAAGGCGCTCTACACGTTCGAGATCAACGGCGAGCATGCCTCCATCGCCTGGGACCTGCACGATCTTCATCGCATGTCCTTCTTCGACCACAAGGACGAAAGCATCCTCCGCGGCTGGCGCTCCATCCACGTCACCGACGGCGACCACCCGTACATGAAACACTGGTGGGTCCCCGGCCTCCAGATCGGCTACGAACACACCTTCGTCCATCAGGTCGCCGACTTCCTCGAAGGGCTCGCCAAAGGCCAGGAAACCCATCCGACTTTCAAGGACGCGCAGGAAACACAACTGATTTGCGACGCGGTATTGAAGGCGGCCAAGAGCGGGTGTTTCGAGCCGGTGCCGGAGGCGTAAGGGTGTCAATCCCTCTTTCTCGAGTTTGAACTGCGGCTCCGCCAGACGGAGCCGTCGAGTCAGAATCTCCTGAAGCCTTTTTTTTCTTACCGCCGACATAAATCCTCACAGCCCCATCTGGTCGACGGGGGCCAATCTGAAATGGATTTCGGCCGAGTCGATTATGGAGGAGATGATGCGCTGACCGTGACACGGGTTTTCAACCCGTGCTGGCGGCGCAAGTCGAAGGAATACACCTGCCTCGTCACGTTTTCGTGACTTCGCGTCGTCAGCACGGGTTACAAACCCGTGTCACAGGCAACGTCCTTCTTCGTTCTGCGAAGGGCGCACCCAAAAAGCGCCTTGTGATTCTAACCTCATGCGCTTCCAGGGTCAGGCGTCACATCCAACTCGGGCGTTTGAAAGTTGCGTCCGGCAAGTCTTGCGGCAACTCGTACCCGCCGAGTGTCATGTGCTCGATGAATTGCAATATTCGGGCGGTTTCTTGGCAGGCGACGTGCACCACTCCGTAGTGATCCGTATTGATCAACTGCCGCCCATGGTCCGGAACGATGAACAGGTCATCGCGAACGCAGCAGCCCTCTCGAATCATTCTCAGGACCCACGCCCCCAGTTGCTCAACCTCGTGGGGGACGAACTCGACCGCCCCCTCGAATCGATCTGGCACAGGCAGTCCATAGGTGACCCTGCTGCGGATCTCGGCTGTGCGGTTGCGAGCTGGACGAGGGTCGCGCCATCGTCCACCTCTGGGCCAGAGGCAGCAAATCTCCCAAGGGTCCAATCCCGCCAGGACGTGCTGAACGAACCGAGTCAGTTCCCTGCGACCCTTTGGACATTCCCAAAAGCGCCGAGGGGCGTCCTCGCGGAGATAAACGAGACACTGTGGCGGTCCATACCGCGCGTCGAGGGCGATGCCCCGTGTCGTTGTCCATGCAAGGAAATCTTCGTTCGACTTCAAGTCCATGCAGTACGTTTGCCGCCAATTTATGCCGATCGCACAGCGGTCGCAGTCGCCGGCACCGTCGGCGTGCCGGTAATGGCGGCGGTGGAGGGATACTGAATCCGGCCGTGGTAGATCGCCAGAAGCGATTTCATCACTGATCGCTCAATGGCTTCGAGGTCGCGCATCGTCAGGTCGCATTCGTCGAACTGACCGTCGAGCAGGCGGCGCATCACCAGGTCGTGGACCAGCGCTTCGACCCGGCTGGCGGTCGGCTCGGGCATCGCCCGGCAAGCACTCTCGGCGGCGTCGCAGATCATCACGATCGCCACCTCCTTGCTCCGCGGTTTGGGGCCTGGATAGCGGTACTGCATCTCGCTCACGGCGGGGCCGCCGGGCTGCTGCGACTGCTCGCGCTTGCAGGCCTGGTGGTAGAAGTATTCGACCAGCGTCGTGCCGTGGTGCTGCTGGATGAATGGGATGAGGCTGGTGGGGAGGTTGTAGTCCTTGGCCATTTCCACGCCGTCCTTGACGTGGCCAATGATGATGAGCAGCGAGACGCTGGGAGTCAGGTTCAGGTGGCGGTTTTCGCCACCGCCCTGGTTCTCGGCAAAGTACTCGGCCTTGTGGATCTTTCCGATGTCGTGGTAGTAGCTGCCGACGCGGCAAAGCAGCGAGTTGGCGCGGATCGCCTCGGCGGCGGCCTCGGCCAGAGTCGCCACCTGCAAGCTGTGGTTGTACGTTCCCGCCGCCTCGATCTGGAGACGTCGCAGGAGCGGATGACTCGCATCGGCCAGCTCCAGTAGCGTCATGCTGGTCGTGATTTTGAATGCCTTCTCAATGAACGGTAGAATTCCCAGCACAATGAACCCCACCGCCAGCCCGGCGGCGCCGGCATAAAGCGAATTCTCAATCACAAATCGCGCCGGATCGAATCCCATGAATCCCGAAGCCAGCGATGCGATCATCATCGCAATCGCCATCGCGCCGCCCACTTCGATGATCTTGCTGCGGGTGCGGATGTCGCCCAGGAGGAACGCCGCCGTCAGCACGCCAACCCAGATGACGATGAAAAACGTCACCCCCTGCTGAAGCGCGACGGTGGCGAGCATGCCGTGCATGCTGGCGATGCCGATGGCGAAGCGATGCTCGTAGGCGATCGTCAGGATCATCGCCACCAGCAGCGTCGGCGCCACGCCCAGAAGATAGAGCGGCCCGCTGCCCAGGCCCGTCAGCTGCGCAAGCAACAGCATCGCCAGCATCAGCCCGGCGATCGCCAGGGCCCGCATCGGGTTTTTCACGACCTTGGGCTGATACGACGCGACGTAAGCCGCCAGCACCAGTGTGACAATGAACGCGAGCATTGCGGTTCCCAGGCGGGACTTCCACCGCGAGCCTTTGAGGCTGTTTATGTACTGCTGGTTTTCGTAGTACATCTTCTGCCAGTCCTGCTGGTCGAAAACGCCCTTGCGTTTTTCGACGAAGGGCTGGTTGACGGCGACCTTGACGCGCGCGTCCTCGGGCGTAATTGCGGCGGCCGCGGCGTTCTGCGCTTCCTCGGTTGCGGTCTGGTCCAGCACGGCATTGGGCGGGAGCCTGGCGATCGTGAAATCGACGATCTTGGGCTGAAGCGCCAGCAGGAAACTCCGGTCGGCCAGCTTGTCGAAGACAGGCGCGAGATACCGGCGGTCCTGAGCGGGGAACGTGCGGGCCGCTTCGATCTCCGCCGACCCGACGCGAAGCACCTTCCGCGCCCGGGTATTGTCCTTCCACTCGTCGGGCTTAAGCAAGATGAGCGGCAGGTCTTTGCCGTCGACCGCGATGCGATAGTTCCGGATGGCGGTGACGTAGCGATCGACGCTGGCCGCGTAACTCTGCCGGTCGGCCCCCTTGGCGTAAGACGCCAGCGTGCGGATGCTGCTGTCGTCGAAAATCCCCTTTACATCGGCGGGCAACTCCTCGCCCCCGTTGTAGGCCATGTCGGGAAGGGCATCGAGTTGCTTTTCCAACTCGCCGAAGAAATCCTCCTGAATCGGGTGGTAGATCAACGGCTCGCGATCGCGGGCGGCAAGCTGGAGGTTGGCCCGCTTGTCCTGATCGACGTACTGGAATTGAACGCGGGCGACGATGTCGTGCGGGATCCACTGCCCCGGCCGGTAGGGAATGACCTCCTGCCGCCACATGAGAATGGCGGTCGCGCCGACGAAGAAGGCCGCGGCAATCCAGAGCGAGCTCAGGATGCCTTCCTCCTTCCATTTTTCCCAGTCGAGCAGCGGCGCTTCGGGCCGATTCTTGCGAATCTCAGCCCGCCGGGCCCGACTCTTGAGGATTAACATGCTGTTCAATTGCCGATTGCCGATTGCCGATTGCCGATTGAAAACCCGGGCGTGCTTTTTTCAATTGGCAATTGGCAATCGGCAATCGGCAATCTCCTAATCTCTCCCTCGTTCGTAGGCGTTGACGATGTTCTGGACGAGGCGGTGACGGACAATGTCGCCGCGTTCGAGTTCGACCATCGCGATACCCTTGATGCCGCGGAGCTTTTCGACCGCGTCGACCAGCCCGCTCCTGGTTCCCTCCGGCAAATCGACCTGGCTGGTGTCGCCGGTCACGATCATCTTTGAGTCATGGCCCAAACGCGTCAGGAACATGAGCATCTGAGCCGTGGTCGTGTTCTGTGCTTCGTCGAGAATGACAATGCTGTCGTTGAGTGTTCGCCCGCGCATGAAGGCCAGCGGGATCACTTCGATGACATCATTGACCATGAACCGCTTCACCTGCTCGAAGTCCATCATGTCGTGCAGGGCGTCGAACAGTGGCCGCAGATAAGGATTGACTTTCGCCTGTAAGTCGCCCGGCAGAAACCCAAGCCGCTCACCGGCTTCGACCGCCGGCCGGGCAAGAACGATCCGGCGCGCCTTGCCGTGCTTGAGCAAATTCGCGGCCGCGGCCACAGCCAGATATGTCTTTCCCGTTCCCGCCGGGCCAATGCAGAATGTCAGATCGTGCTGAAAAATGGCGTCCGCATAACGCTTTTGCCCGTCGGTTTTGGGCCGGATTGCGTGGCCCTTGGCGTAAATGTCGATCTGATCGGCAGTTTTGGCTTCGACCTGGTCGGCTGCCCGGCCGATGACCTGCCCCACATCCTCGTTGCTCAGCCAATCCTGCCGGCGCAGCTTGCGTTGCATCTGCTCGAGGACGGCGGCGGCCTTACCCACCTGCTCGCGCTCTCCCGAGACGCGAATTTCGTCGTCCCGGCTTGTCACCTGCACGCCAAAAGTGTCGCGGATCAGGCGCAGGTGACGATCCGCCGTCCCGAATAGGGCGAGCTTCTTGTCCGGCTGTTCAACGGTAATACTCAGATTCACTGCTCTACTTGAGGGCGGTCCTGCGAGCCTTCCATTTGGACCGGTCGACCCCTCCGTCTCTACGATTCTTCCAGCCAACGGGATCGCGCTACAACGGGCGTCATCTTCCCAGCAAATCAATTGTCTGTCGAGAAGAATTCAGTCCCATAACAGCAAGTCAGAAGGCCAGCGGGATGGAATGTTATTACCACTTTAAAATCAAGCAGTTACATCCAGGAAATCAGCAGGCTGAGGCAAGTGACGCCGCCCTCGGCCTTGGCGAACTCTGAAAGATCGATCGTCTCAACTGCAAATCCGCGGCGGGCGATCAGTTCGGCGGTTCGGGGGAAGGCAACGGGAAGACAGACAGTCTGACCAATGCTCCGAACGTTCGCCGCTGCGGGCTCCTCTGGGGGAACCGAAACCAAGTCACGCCCGCATAGCGCTGTCACGTCGATCCAGTTCGGGTTCACAAGCAAGCGGCCATCGGGCAAGGCGGTGCAGGCGGACTTGACATGAAGGCACCGCAAGACCGGAACGGCGGTGACGGTGTAGCCATGGGGCTCGACAATGGCCTGTAATGCCGCGGCGCCCGCAGCATTGGTTCGGGAGGAGAGGCCGACCAGAAGCTTTCGATCGACCTGGAGGATATCGCCGCCGTCTATGAGAGCGGGGGTTTCTATGCGGGAGACATTTCGATGCTTTCGCAGCTCACTTTCGATGGCGGGCCGTTCGCCGCGCCGTGCCGCCGCTCCCATCGACATCATGATGGCAAGCTCGTCGAGTACCAGCGCCGTGTCTTCGACAAAGCAGCAGTCGGGCATTTGCCGATTCGCGTCCAACACCTTCACCGCTGCTCCGCACCGGCCGAGCATCCGACAGTATTGCTCATGCTGCTCAACAGCCAGTGCGTAATCGATTGGAGCGCGGGCGAGGAAGGTCAACTCGCACTGCTGCATCGCGGGAGATGGAATGTGGGTGATGGCAAGCATCGCCAGATCAGACGGAAGACGGTTTCCCGTAGCCGGTGCGCTGTGCCATCCTGCTGTCGGGGCGCCGATGATCGGCACAAATTGGCAACAAAAAACCCCGTCGGTGTCGACGGGGCAAAAGCGGGCGAAGGGGGTCGAACCCTCGACATTCACGTTGGCAACGTGACGCTCTACCACTGAGCTACGCCCGCGAAACCAATTCGATTTCTGTGGTGCCGGTTATCCTATCGGCACGCCGGGTCAAAGGCAACAGCGGCCGGAGCCAGGCGGGGTTAATGGGTCCGTGACACTTTCGGCGGCAGTTCACTTTCCCTTCCCCGGTATTCTCGCAAGCCCCCGATGGTCCGGCGGGGTCAGGCTCAAAAGAGCGAACCGCGGAGGCCGCGGAGGATCGCGGAGGATTGCGGACGAGGACATCGGCCAAAGCGCTCAAGATCATCGACGCCGCATGAAGGTGCATTCGGCGCTTGCGCCAGGACTGCACGGCGGACAGCAACTTGCGCAGGAACGGGCCCAAGGGCCTCTGGACCGGAACGCACGGCTACAAGCAGGATATGGACCTTCCCCGCGACGCCGCCGAGCACCCGGAGCGGTATGCAAATGTGGGGGAATGAGCGCTTTGCCTAAAAAGGCGACAGATTGTCAACCTGCACAAAAAGTCGATTACAGGAACGGACGGAACATCAGCAACGAGAACAACAGCCCGGAGATGTTAATCACAAGGTTGACGACCACATACCACGGTAGCGCCTTAAAGGGAAGACGCACGTAAATGCACAGGGATGCCAGCGCGGTCATAACAGCTAGGAACCAGAGCGGCCAGAACAAACTGCCGAGTGCGGAGCCGATAATCGAAGATGACATCGCCCCGAAAAACAGAGCAAAGGAAGCTGCGCCGGGCGCGCAGAGTAAAAGCGCCAGTCCCTGCGAGTATTGCTGCTCTGGAATCGCGTAGGGCAGTTGCGGCGGCGGCTCAACCGCCTCCGGCTTTGGTCCGGCGTAATCGAGCGTCGGCTTCGGATCGGCCATCGACGGCATTGTAACCCGATTCAACGTTGCAGCGCGTTTTGCCAGATGCCCTGCAGTGGACTTTTCGCGTGAGACTTTCGCAGAAAGGCGGGTGAGCCGGCCGCCAGTCAACCCGCGGTGCTTGCGCCGGCAACCAAGAGCGACAGCGTGGCGCAGGTGGCTGACCTTGCGGCCAAGACGGGCGCGACGATTTCCGCCGTGCCTGTGCCGTACGCCAGCCCCATCGGCGGGCTCCTGTACGCCGTGGGCACGACCGTGCTTGCGGTTGACCAGGCCATCCGAAGAAAGGGACACGCCAGCCGGGCGGATGCCTACGCCGATGCGCTGACTCAGTTCGCGAACGGGCGCCCCAGGCGTCGCCGGCGCAGTCTCCCAGCTCAACCCGCAGGCGGGCGACGCCGTTGCAGAGGCGGGGAAGGTGGCCGGTGCCGTACTCGGCGCGATCAAGACGCCATGAGCGACGGGCGCGATGTCTTGACAGGGGGGAGAGGGGCGTGGTTATAGAGGTTGCGGCCCGATGGGGGTCGCAGCGATTCTTTCACGTCCTCTCCCCATTGATGCCAAGGTTCCCGAACGCGGGCGCGTTGCCCGCGCAACTCGCCCCGGTGGGCTTTTCGTGCAGACCGGCTCGCACACCGATCACCTTTACAGTCTGATGGCTTAAACCGCGTCGATTTTGCGGTCCTTAAATGCTCGCCGGGCTGCGTCTGGCGGTCAAAAGCTTTTCCGTGGTTAAAATAAGACCCCGGCGGGTGTGACAGCACCCCCTGTTTTCAGGGGTTTTGCGCTTGAATCGTTCCGCGAGATGATGTGACAGATGAACAAATCCGAAGTTTTTCTGAAATCCACCGAGACCCTACTGCGATAGTGAGTGAAC
>DATHPP010000247.1:0-10315 GCA_035483795.1 Tepidisphaeraceae bacterium
CGGGCAAAAAATGCTGTCAAGCGGTAGCCAATTTGACGCTTTGGCGATGCGGCTGATATTCTCCGCTGTCCTTACCGTGGAGCCCACCGTGAGCAAGCACCTGTTGATCCTCATTCTGGCCCCGATCGGCCTGCTGATCGGCTGCAACCACCGTGCAACCTACAACGAAAATCCTCAACCGCTGGCTGCCCGTACCTTTGCCCGGCAATGGGCGACGCAGTTGGATCACGCCGACGAGAGTCCGGTAACCGCCGTTCACGTGGTGGATAAGTTCGTCTTCGCCTATCGCCAGGATGGTACGTCGACCGTCATGGACCGCGCCACCGGGCAGATGCTGCACCGCGAGCAGCCCCGCGGCGGAATGGTGCGAATGCACCCCCCGGTCGTCTTGACCAACCGCATCGTCTATCCCACGACCACTTATCTTGAAATATACGATTTTGCAGGCCGCTACATTCCCCATCCGAGCCGGCCTTCGGACGAAACGGACAAGCCCTTCTCCCAGGAGCTGAAGTTCGCCATCCACAGCGATGTCGTCGCCCAGGGCCGCTACGCCTTCTTCGGGGCCGATTTTCGTGACAGCGGCCGTGCCGTCGAAGTCGACCTGACCCGCCCGTATGTCCCGGCCATCTGGACGCTGATGACCCCCGGATCGAGCGTGATCGCGGCGCCCGCGGTCAGCAAGCTGGATGTCTTCATCGCCGCCGAGAACGGGCAGGTCGCCGCCGTCACTATCGAGAACCGCGACCCCGTCTGGGACCTCGAGCAGAACGTGTTCGGCACGTATGGCGGCATCATCGCCAACCTCGTTCACGACAACACCGAGCTTTACGTCGCCTCCACCGACACCAAGCTGTATTGCTTGGACGCACAACATGGAAAGGTGAAGTGGCAGTTCTATGCCGGGCACGCCCTGCGCCAGGCCCCGATCGTCACCAAGACAACCGTTTACCTGCCCGTTCCCACAGCGGGTCTGGCGGCGATCGACAAGGTCGCGTCGGCCGCAACCCCGGGCGAAGGCTCCAGCCGCCGGGCACGATGGATCGCCCGCGACGCCACTCAATTTCTCTCCGAGGACGACAAGTACACCTATGTCGTTACCGGCGACAATCACATCGCCGGCCTCAATAAAGCAACCGGCGATGTCTCCTTCGTGTCACAGCGCAACGACTTCGTCGCTTTCGGCGTCAACACCACCGGCGACGGCATCATCTACGCCTGCGACGGCAACGCCCGCATCCTCGCCATCCACCCCGTCCTCGAAGGCGGCGGCGTCGGTGAAGTCGTCATGCTCCCACCCAAACCCCAAGCCGTGGCAGTCGCAAATTACGCGCGGACCCAATGATCGCAATTTGAGGACCGTCTGGGACATCAATACGCAGGCGCTGCGTGATGCCCACTTTGCATCTTTTTCCGCCGGCGCTGATCCGGCCGTGCGTCGCCCTGAGCTCTCGAGTGGATGACATCATTCTCGACCCCTTCATTGGCTCGGGGACGACGGGCGTTGTCGCGTTGGATACGGGCCGCCGGTTCTTCGGTATCGAGCTCAATCCCCGCTACATGGAAATTGCTGAAAGGCGACTCAATGGCGTCGTCACGAAGGGATCGGGAAGGCCCCGACTGGGAGGGATTCCGCAGTCGGTTGCAGGGAGAACTGGGGATCTAATCGAGAATCGCGCCGACTGCTCGAACGGTGGCTGCATCAATGCCCTAATATCATCTCCGATTGAGCCGATGTGTCTGAAGTGCCAGACGACGCGGGTGCCGGAGTGCAGGATTTTCGAGGCAAACGGGTGACGGTGGCGGGGCTGGGGCGGTTCGGCGGGCAGATCGCCGCCGCACGGTGGCTCGTCGCCCAGGGTGCCCGCGTTCTGGTCACCGATCGTTCCCCCGCCGAGAAACTTGCCGAATCGATCGATCAGTTACGTGATCTCCCAATCGAATTCCGGCTCGGCGAGCACCGCGAAGAAGACTTCACCGCTGTCGACTTGGTCGTCGCGTCGCCGGCGATTCCGCCGACCAACGAGTTCCTTCAGGCCGCCCGTTCCGCCAATGTGCCCATCACCACCGAAATCCGCCTGTTCATCGAACGCTGCCCGACGACCATCATCGGCGTCACCGGCACCAAGGGGAAATCGACGACCACCGCCATGCTCGGCGAAATCCTCCGCCGCCGCTTCACCACCTGGGTCGGCGGAAACATCGGCCACTCCCTCCTGCCCGACCTGGACAAAATCGCCAACAGCCACCTGGTCGTGCTCGAGCTTTCCAGCTTCATGCTCGAGCATCTTGGCCAGATGAAATGGTCGCCGCACCTGGCGGTCGTCACCATGGTCGCCGCCGATCACCTCGACTGGCACGGCTCTCAAGAAGCGTACGTCCGATCCAAGTCGAACATCGTCCGCTTCCAGCGCCCCGAGGACATCGCCGTCCTGAACGAGGAAGACGCCGGCGCGATGGCCTTCGCGCAGTTGGGCCCCGCGTGCATCGTCCGCTTCGGCGTCAAAGACCGTCGCCCCCTTGAGCTGCTCGTGCCCGGCCGGCACAACCAGTCCAACGCCCAGGCCGCGTTCGCGGCGGCGTACGAACTGGGCGTCGGCCGCGACGACGCCGAGGAAGCCCTCCGCGAATTCCGCGGCCTGCCCCATCGCCTCCAGCTCGTCCACGAACAGGGCGGCGTCCGCTATTTCAACGACTCGATCGCCACCATCCCCGAAGCCGCCATCGCCGCTCTCGATTCCTTCCCCACCAAGCGCGTCCTCCAGATCGTTGGCGGATACGACAAGGGTCTCCCCATCACCACCCTGTGCAACGCCCTGCTGGAGCGGGCCAAGGCCGTGCTCTGCATCGGCGCGACGGGAAGGAAGCTGGCCGAGGCCATGTCCGAATCCGCCAGCCCCCAGGCCGCCGCCGTCTATTCCTGCGGCGACCTCCAAACCGCCGTCCACATCGCCAAACAAAACGCCGCCCCCGGCGACGTCATCCTCCTCAGCCCCGGCTACGCCAGCTACGACCAGTTCGCCAATTTCGAAAAACGGGGAGAAGCGTTCACGGCACTTGCACAACGGGAGCAGTAGCCAACATCTTACCCTGCGCGCCGTTTCTTGGAAGGTGCACCACTTCGAGATTGTGCAAACTGAGAATTGACCATTCTCGCATACGCTTCCAACGCCCCCTCGACGCGCGCGATCCGTTGGCCCAGTTCGTTGATCGTGTCGCGGGTTGCCTCGAAACGATCGAGCATCTCCTGGCGAAGAGCCTCGATGCGGAGCTCCAATTTGTCTTCAACGGCCTGCAGCTTCGCAGCCAACTTTTCTTCAAAGGCCTCCAACTTGTCACCCACCCTGTTTTCCAGAACATCCATCCTATCACGAACGGATCGGATCTCGTTCCGGATATCAACGAGCGCCTCCTGTAGCCCCGGCATGAGCGACTTCAGCGCGCCTTCGGTTGCACCAAGGCCAACGTTCTTAATGCTGTCTTTTCCCATAGATTGTGCGTACAGCGTATTGCCAAACGAAGACCGAAACAACTTTGCTGTATGATCCGCTGTCCTTCGATACCATCGGGTGATGCCGCGCGATCCCACCCGCAATCGCCACGATCCTTCCCGCCGCTACCACGATCGCGTCGCGCGCCAGTACGACTCCATCTACGATGACCCCTACTGGGATTTTCACGACGAGCTGACTTGGCGGCTCATCAAGCCGCACCTGCCGAGCGACGCAAACGCTCCTTGCGCCGACCTCGGCTGCGGCACCGGTAAATGGGGCCTGAAGCTGCTCAAGAGCGGCTATCCCACCACTTTCGTCGATCATGCCGGCGCCATGATCGAACAGACCCGCGGCAAGGTCGCCGAACTGGGACCCAAATCGCAGCGGGCGACGCTCATCGTCGCCGACATTGTCGAAATGCCGCAGCTTCCTTCCGATCAATTCGGCCTGGTGCTGGCGATGGGCGATCCGCTTTCGATCTGCACGGATGCCCGCCGGGCCGCGCATGAGATGTTCCGCATCACCCGCCCTGGCGGCGTGGTGATCGCCACCGCCGACAACAAGCTCGCCGCCCTCGATCACTTCGCCCAGCACCAGGGCCTCGCCGAGCTGGAAGAATTCGTCCGCACCTCGCGCACGCACTGGCTCACCGGCGAGCGTCGCGAGCAGTTCGAGTTGACCACCTTCACCCCCGCCTCCCTGCGCCGGCTCTTCGAGCAAGCCGGCTTCGAGGTCCTCCACCTCACCGGCAAAACCATCCTCCCCGTCCGCCAGCACAAATCGCTGCTGACGGAGCCCGAAGCCATCCAGCGACTGCTTCGTCTCGAGCACGAGCTGTCCAAGGACCCGGCCAGCGCCGCCCGCGCCGCCCATCTCCAGATCGCCGTCCGAAAACCGCCCAAAATTGGCTGACCCCGCCAGGCGCGGCAGAAGGTCGCCTGGCAGCCGCGCCAACGCGTGCCGCAACGTCACAATGCTCCAAGCGTGCGCGACAACGACGCCGCGGAAGTCTCTTTCACTGCAAGGTTTACGGCAAACGCTCCATTTCGCCCAAAATGTGGAGTGTTTTGGAGTGTTTTAAAGATTGTTGCTTAATTACGATTTCAAAATATTTTACCGTCTGCAACTATTGCCGCTGGCGCAAGTTACGATCTTGATCCGCGCCCCCAATGCGTAGGTTGCTTCGGAATCCCGCTGACCGCAATCCGCGATCAGAGAATCCGGGGCGGCGCTGCGCTCTACCCCGGCGTGGGGTGCGCTCGATTCAAGCGAGCTGACTCGCACTCCCACGGCACCGCTACATAACGAGCATTTGCTTCTGATGCCACCTCTTGCCAGCCGCGGGCGATCCCCAACCCCCGGCACCGCAGCTTGTGAGGACAATACCCCACGCCGGGGCAGAGCCGTCATAGCGGCAAACGTCGTTCAGGATTCGGCGCTGGCCGCTTCCCCGCCGGCCAGCTCGGCGCTGCGCAGCGTGTTTTTCAGAAGCATGGCGACCGTCATCGGACCCACCCCGCCCGGGACCGGCGTGATCCAGCCGGCACTCTGCTTGGCGGTTTCGAAGTCGACGTCGCCGACCGTTTTCTTGGTTCCGTCCGGCTGCGCCACACGATTGATGCCGACGTCGATCACCACCGCCCCTTCGCGAACGTCCGCGCCTTTGATGAGGCCCGGCTTGCCTACCGCCACCACCAGCACCTCGGCTTGCCGCGTGTGCCCGGCAAGGTCTTTGGTCGCAATGTGGCACAGCGTCGTCGTCGCCATCTGCTCGGCCAGCAGCAGCGTGATCGGCTTGCCCGCGATCTCGCTGGCCCCCACCACCACCGCCTCGGCGCCGCGCAGCGGAAATCCGGTCGATTTGATCAGTTCGATCACCGCTAGGGCCGTGCAGGGTGCAATCAAAGTGTGCCCATACACCACGTAGCCGATGTTGGCGGGATTGACGCCCTCGACGTCCTTCACCGGATCGATCGCGTACTGCATCTCGGTGGCGTCCAGGTGCTTTGGCAACGGCAAGTGCAGCATGATTCCCGTCACCGCGGCGTCGTGGTTGAGCGCCTGAATTGTCTGCACCAGCCGCCGCGAATCGACGTCGGCCGGCAGCGTCTTGAGATCGTAATTGACCCCCACATCTTCGCAGGCCTGCCGCTGCCGCTGGGCGTAAAGCTCGCCCGCGGGCGTGGAACCGACGAGGATCGCCGTCAGCGAAACCGCCCGGCCCTTCTCGGCAAGCCGCGCGACGCCGCGTTTCACCTCATTGCGAATCGACTCCGCCAAACCCGAGCCATCGATGATCTTGGCCGACATGGAGGGAAAGTTACGGACTATTTGCGGAAAGGGAAAGACTCGGGCTGAACGGCGCGTGAAACGTAAAACGTGAAACGTGACGGGGGCTCGAATGTTTTACGTTCCACGCTCTACGTTCTACGCTTCCCCCATGAAGATCTACACCAAGACCGGGGACGACGGGACGACGGGCCTGGTCGGCGGAACTCGCGTCGCCAAGAGCGACCCGCGGATCGAGTGCTACGGCACGGTCGACGAGCTGAACGCCGCGATTGGGCTTGCCGCCGTCGCGGCGCAGCCCCCACTTGTGGGGCAGCTCCGCCAGGTCCAGGCCGATCTGTTCACGATCGGCTCACACCTGGCCACGCCACAAGACAGCCCGCAACGCAAGTCGCTTCCCCAGCTCGATGATTCGATCATCACGCGACTAGAGCATCAGATCGACGCCACGACGGCCCAGTTGCCTCCGCTGCGCAACTTCATCCTGCCCGGCGGCAGCGAGCTGGCCGCCCGCCTGCATCTCGCCCGCACCATCTGCCGCCGGGCCGAAAGGCTCGTGGTTGCCCTGCCCTCGGAACCCGCGGTGGCGTTCACCGTTTGTTATCTGAATCGTCTCAGTGATTGGCTTTTCACTGAAGCCCGCCGCGCCAATGACCTGGCCCGGATTCCCGACGTGATCTGGACCGCAAGCTGAACCGCTCCGCGGCCCGGAGACCATCTCGCCATCACGTTTCAATTCGCCGACATCGGTCGCACAGTCAATCCAAGTCCCGGTAAACTTCGCGTCGATGCGCGATGATCGTGACATAGATACCGCCCGGTAATCCCCGACGCGCACCCGATATGTTGCTTTGGTTCCCGACAGCTTCACCGCGCCCGGCATCCGAGCGTCGTCTTCAACGCGTTGCAGCTTCTCCAAGATCCGCCGCCGTATCCCGGCGGGCAATCGCTCCAGTGCTTTTTCCGCTGATGGCTTGAGGATCAACACATAGTTCATGCCCCGATCCTCTTGCGGACTTCTGCCAGTGTTCTCCCGCCCCGTTCCTTCATGCGCCGTCGGCTTTCAGCCGCGTCGCCCCGGTCCTGAACGCCGACTTCCTCCGCGCGCTCGCGCAGCCGCTGAAACTCTTTTTCCGTTACGATAACGAACTTTCGCCCGGCAAGTTTGACGGTTTGAACAGTCATGTTCAGCTATCCTTCCACGTGAGCGTCTTCTCAGATCTCGGCGGAACGATTATAGCGGGTGAACGCATTGAATCGGAAACACAGATCGGGCAGAGCCGCCGGAGTTCTGATACTGCGACCTCAAAAAGCGTAAGATTACGACAATGGCGCGGCGCGGCTCAACATTCGCATTTATCGGGTTCATCGGGATTCTCGCGTGGCTGTGGCTCGTCAGTGCGCTCTGTAATTGGATGCCCGGTTGGCAACGCGTAATCTGGGGCGTCGCGCTATTGCCAGTTGCCGTTGCAGTGATGCTCCAATCCCGCCGCGTGAGCCGCGTTAAAAACCGAAAACGTCGAGGGGAATGTCTGTCGTGTGGCTATTCCCTCACCGGCAATACAAGCGGCATCTGTCCCGAATGCGGGACCCCAATCGGCGATGCAGCGACCCAGTGAGAATCGTCCGCCTCATCGCGATCCAACCTTCGGGAGACCGTCAGAACCTTGAGTAAATCATCGCGCGCTGACCGCGACCGTCGGCTGCGTCGTTGCGGGGAGAACGCTCTGAATGTCCGCGGTTTGCGTGCGATTGCTCAGGCTATTGACCGCCGGGAAATCGACGCCGAGCGCCAGGGTGCCGAACACGGACAGAACGACGCTCGCCGCCACGGGCCAGGGGAAATTGGATTTGTCCTGTACCTCAGTGACTTGCGGCTTGGGTGAAAAGGTCTTCGGCTCCGATCGCAGAAACATCGCCGCGATGATCTTCAGATAATAAGCCGCCGAGATCGCGGCATTGATGACCAGCAGCACCACCAGCCAGATCATCCGCGTGCGGACTTCGCCCGTCGCCGCCTGAAGCGCAGGCTTGATCAGGAAAAACTTTCCGAAGAATCCCACCGTGAAAGGTAATCCAGTGAGGCTCCAGCAGCAGACCGCCATGGCGATGCCCAGCGCCAGATGCTTTCGCCCCTGACCGGCAATGTCTTCAAACGTCTCGGCGGAAGTCCCCGTCGCCGCGGGGGTGCGCTCTACGCTTCCGTCCGGGTCGAGAAACCCAGAGAGTTCCCGCTCGCGGCTGGGCAGCATCATCAGCACGCCCAGCGCCCCGGTGTTCATGATCGCGTAACCGGCCAGGTAAAACAGCACGCCCGCCAGCGCCGCCCGCTGCACGTCGGGATGTCCGGTCGCCGTCACCAGCGCCGTAACGCCCACCAGCATGTACCCGCTGTGGGCGATCGAGCTGTACGCCAGCACGCGCTTGATGTTGTGCTGGAGCAAGCCCAGCACGTTACCGGTGAACATCGTGAGCACCGCCAGCACCCACAGCAGCTTGGCGATGCTGTCCGGCAGGACCCAGTGCACGTCGCCCGGCTGGCCGACGTAGTAGAGGATTTTGATGATCGCGATGAATCCGCTGGTCTTGGGCACGAACGCCAGGAACGCCGTGACGGGCGTCGCGGCGCCCTGATACACGTCGCCAAGATATGCATGAAGTGGGACCGCCGCGATCTTGAAACCCAGCCCCAGCAGCACGATGACGACCGCCAGAAGCTGCCACGTATGCCCCGGCGTGGTCAGCTCGATGACATCCGCGATCTTCTGAAGGTTGGTCTGTCCCGTCGTGCCGTAGAGATAGCTGAAGCCAAACAGCATGACCGCCGCGGCCATCGAGCCCAGGAAAAAGTATTTCACCCCCGCTTCCTGCGCCACCGGCAGCGGCCGCGAGATCGAAACCATGATGTACGTCGGGAAGCTCGCCAGCTCGATGCCCAGGAACAGCAGGATGATGTCGTTGGCCGAGGCCACGAAGAAGATTCCCGCCAGCGACAGCAGCATCAACCCAAAGAATTCGCCGGATTCGTGGCCAAATTGAAGAGCCGGATTTCCCGTCGCATCGTCGTTGGTCGGCCACGCCAGCAGCACCAGCAACACGCCCGCCCCCGCGGCGATCAGCTTCACGTACTCTTGAAACCGGAAAATAACCACCGTCTGCCAATAGTCGCGGCTCTCCTGTCCCGGCAACTGCTTGAACAGATACACGACGAAAATGAACAGCAGAGACACCAGCGCCGCCCACGGCGCCAACCGCCGGGCGAACGGCGTCCGCGCCGCCCCCAGGAGCAGCAGCAAGCTCCCCACCGTCAGCAGCAGCACCTCGGGCCAAAGCTCAACGAAGATCGAGTTCATGACAGTTGCGTTCTCAATTCCGCGACACCGCGGCTAAGCCCGCTCTTTTGCACAGAGACCACAGAGGACACAAAGAGCACAGAGAAAAGATCTAAAGGGCTATTCGTTTAATTCCGTCTTTTAGACGTCTCACGTTGAAATTAACGAGCAGCGCGAGCTTGTGTCGCGTTGCACGCAAATACGACACCGTTTGCGCAGTATGTACCGGCGCAAACACCTCGACCGCCTTAATCTCAAGAATGACCTTCTCCTCCACTAGAAAATCCATCTTTCCCTGTCCGACAACGACGCCTTTATATGTCACGTCGAACGAGCATTGCGGCCGGAAACTGATGCCTCTGGCCGCGAACTCCACCTCCAGCGCTTTGCAATATACCGCCTCAGGAAACCCCGGCCCCAGTGTGCGATGAACCTCGATCGCCGCGCCGAGAATGTCATTGGTGATCCGGTTCAAATCCGGATTGGGCTCCATCTCTTCGTCAACCAGAATTTCCTCATCTCCCATTGACCCTTCTCTCTTTCCCCTCTGTGCTCTCTGTGTTCTCTGTGGCCTCTGTGCTAAACCCGTTTTCGCCTTAAAGCGGCTTTGTCGACCCAAGCAACACAGACTGCACGGCCACTTCAGGTTTCGGTTGCTTCTGATGCTTCGCCAACTGTCCATTGTCGATGAGCGGCCTGCGAATCTCCTGCACCGGCCCGAGCATCCCGTCGATCACCCAGCCCGGCTTCACTCCCAGGGCTACGATCGCAATCGCAATCGGAATCAGCACGGAAATCTCCCGGGCGCCGATGTCGCCGGGCGGCGGCTCGTGGGCGGCATGCTCCCCGTGGCCCTCCGCATGCTCCGGCGTCTTCAGCGGGCCCCAGATCACCCGGGCCGTCATGTGCAGCATGTAAACCGCGCCCAGGATGATGCCGATCGCCGCCACAGCGCCGAACCAGGGGCCCATGTAGTCGGAAGTGAACGCGCCCAGAATCGTCAAAAACTCGCTCCAGAAGCCGTTGAGCCCCGGGAGCCCGATGCTCGCCAGCACGAAAAAGACGAAGAAGAACGCCAGCACCGGCATCCGCTTGGCCAGGCCCGAAAGCTGATCGATGTCGCGAGTGTGATAGCGGTCGTAAATCATCCCGATGACCAGGAACATCGCCCCGGTCGAGAGCCCGTGATTGATCATGTAG
>DATHPP010000248.1:0-4558 GCA_035483795.1 Tepidisphaeraceae bacterium
AACCGGTCGCGATCACCACCTGTTCGGCACGGATTATTTGCTGGCCGGTTTCCGTGTCCACTTCGACCGTCTTGCCATCCCGGAAACTTCCCCAGCCCTCAACGACCTTCACCCCCGCCTTCTTCAGCAGTCCCGACACGCCATTATTAAGACGCCCAACGATGCCGTCCTTCCAAAGGATGGTCTTCGAGAGATCGAGTTCGGGCTTGGTTGCGGAAATGCCGAACAGGCTCGTGCCAGAAGCGATCCGTGCGATCTTCTCAAACTCGTCTGCAGCGTGGATCAGAGCCTTGGAGGGAATGCAGCCGACATTAAGGCAGGTTCCGCCGAGCTTTTTCGCCTCGACGACGACTGTGTCGATGCCAAGCTGGGCTGCTCGGATGGCGCAGACATAACCGCCCGGCCCCGCACCGATCACCAACAGCCGGCACGAAATATCTTTCACAACCTCAGCCTTCCATGAAAATCAATGCAGGTGCTTCAAGCAGCGTCTTGATGCGCTGCACGAACCGCGCGGCATCAAAGCCATCCACCACGCGGTGATCGAAGCTCGACGACAGGTTCATCATCTTCCGAGGAATGAACGCCGAGCCGTCCCAGACCGGACGCACCATCATTTTGTTGACGCCGATAATTGCGACCTCGGGATGATTGATGATGGGCGTCGTCACGACGCCGCCCATCGCGCCGAGCGAGGTGATTGTAATTGTTGAACCGCTTAACTCGTCGCGGGTGGCTGTGCCCTTCTTCGCGGCTTCCGCAAGCCGGTTCAGTTCGGCCCCGCAACCCCAGAGGTCCAACGTCTCCGCGTGCCGGACCACCGGTACCAAGAGACCTGCGGGGGTTTGTGCCGCGATGCCAATATGGACACCAGCATGCTGGTGCAGGACGCCTGCCTCATCGTCGAACAGCGCATTCAGGTTTGGCTGCTCGGCGATGGCCTTCACCATGGCCCGCATCAAGAAAGGTAGGATCGTCAGTCTGAGCGGGGCGTGCTGCTTGTCTTTGTTCAAGGTTGCTCGCAGTTCCTCAAGCGCGGTGACATCGACTTCCTCCACATAGGTGATGTGGGGTATGCGAGTGTTGGCAATTGCCATCCTCTCGGCGATCTTCCGACGCAGCCCGACAATTTTGACGTCGGCGACCGCAGTCCGCGGCTGCACGCCGGGTGCCCGCGCCATTCCCGGTCCTTGAGCGAAGAGACCATCCAAATCCTCATGTGTGATGCGGCCGGCCGGCCCAGTGCCGGGAACCTGTCGCAGATCGACACCGGCCTCTCGCGCCCGACGACGAACCGCAGGCGAGGCCAACGGCTTTTCGCCTTCCGGGCGGGGAGCGCCGCCGGCGAAGTGACGGAACGCATCGGTGAGGGGCGGCCGGTCAGTGGTCAATTCCGCCCGGGGAAACGTGGCCGGCGCACGCTCGGGCGGACCGCCTGCCGGAGCGTTGGCCGGTGGAGCGGACGCTGCTACCTCGGCGGCGGGAGGCTTCGCTTTCGCCGCCGGCGCACCCTCGACAATGGCGTTGTTGTCTTTGCCTCCAACGTTCATTCGGACAAGGTCGGAACCAACGGCGACCACGTCGCCGACTTCGGCGGCCAGCCAAACGATCTCGCCCGCGATCGGCGAGGGGATTTCCACTGTTGCCTTGTCGGTCATCACCGCAGCGAGGATGTCGTCCTCGCCGATGAGATCACCGATCTTGACGTGCCATTCGACGAGTTCGGCCTCGGCGACGCCTTCACCGACATCAGGCAACCGTATCGCACGTTCGGCCATCTTACGGCTCCATGGTTTCGAGCAGCGCACGTCCGACGCGGTCCGGACCGGGGAAGTAGTCCCATTCCTGAGCATGCGGATAGGGCGTGTCCCAGCCGGTGACGCGCGTGATCGGCTTTTCCAGGTGGTAAAAGCAGGTTTCCTGCACCAGCGCGGCAAGTTCTGCGCCGAAGCCCGAAGTGTGCGTCGCTTCATGGATGATTACGCATCTGCCGGTTTTGCGGACCGAGGCTTCGATGGTCTCAAGATCGAGTGGCACCAGCGTGCGGAGGTCGATTATTTCTGCGTCGATGCCAGTTTCGCTGGCGGCCGCCATTCCGACATACACCATCGTTCCATAAGCGAGGACGGTCACTGCTGCCCCTGGGCGTCGGATCGCGGCCTTTCCCAAGGGCACGCTGTAATGACCGTCCGGAACTTCGCCGAGTTCGTGTTTCGACCAAGGCGTGACGGGCCGGTCGTAATGACCGTCAAACGGACCATTGTACAGCCGCTTCGGTTCCAGGAAAATCACCGGATCGGGATCTTCGATTGCCGCGATCAGCAGCCCCTTGGCGTCGCCTGGCGTAGACGGCACCACCGTCTTGAGACCCGCTACATGGGTGAACAGGGCTTCCGGGCTCTGGCTATGGGTCTGGCCGCCGGAAATTCCGCCGCCAGTCGGCATTCTTACCACGAGGGGACAGGTAAATTGCCCGTTCGACCGATAGCGCAGCCTCGCCGCCTCAGAAACGATCTGATCGTAGGCCGGATACATGTAGTCCGCGAATTGAATCTCGACACAGGGCCGGAGCCCATACGCTGCCATGCCGACGGCCGCGCCCACGATCCCCGATTCGTTGATTGGAGCATCAAAGCAGCGGCTCTTGCCGTATTTGGCCTGCAGCCCCTGCGTGCAGCGGAACACACCGCCGAAGAATCCCACATCCTCACCGAACACGACAACATTCTCGTCGCGGCTCATCATGACATCCATCGCCTCACGGATGGCCTCGATCATCGTTCTACGGGGCATGATTTACACTCCCGCCTGCTGGCGCTGGCGACGTAGATGCGATGGCATCTGCGCATAAACATCCTCGAACATGTCGCGCACCGAAGGTCGGCCTCCGGCATGCAGGGTGCCGTGGCTTTCTGCCGCCTTCTGCGCGGTGATCACGGTGTCCAGAACTTCGGCTTCCGCCTGCTTGTGCCGTTCATCCGACCAGACGCCGCGGACGATCAGGTGATTCTTGAGCCGGATCACCGGGTCGCCGAGCGGCCATGCATCGGACTCGGTCTTCGGGCGGTAGACGGCGGGGTCATCGGACGTGGAATGAGCGCCGACGCGATAAGTGACATATTCCACCAGCGTTGGACCGAGATTGCGGCGGGCCCGCTCAGCCGCCCACTTAGCCACGGCATGCACGGCAAGATAATCGTTGCCGTCGACCCTGAGCGCTGCGATGCCGAAGCCGAGACCGCGGGCGGCGAAGGTGCCGGAGCCGCCGCGGGCGATGCCCTGGAAGGTCGAGATCGCCCATTGATTGTTGACGATGTTGAGCACGACCGGGGCCTTGTAGGTGGAGGCGAAAACCAGGGCGGCGTGGAAGTCGGACTCAGCGGTTGCGCCATCGCCGATCCACGCGGCGGCGATTTTCGTGTCGTTCTTGATCGCGGACGCCATGGCCCAGCCGACAGCCTGTATATACTGGGTAGCCAAGTTTCCGGAGAGCGAGAAGAAGCCGTCGTCCTTCGACGAATAAAGCACCGGCATCTGGCGGCCTTTCAATGGATCCCGCTCGTTGGAGTAAATCTGGCACATCATGTCTTCCAGAGAATGGCCGGCGGCGATAAGCAGCCCCGCCTGACGATAAGTCGGAAAGTTCATGTCGCCCGGCAGGAGCGCCTTGCGCACACCACAGCTAACCGCCTCTTCGCCCATATGCTGCATGTAGAAGGATGTCTTACCCTGCCGCTGCGCCATCACCATGCGTGCGTCGAAAGCCCGCAAAATCATCATGTGGCGAAGCCCTTCAAGCAATTCCTCATCGTTCAACAGGCCGCTCCACGGGCCGACTGCTTCACCGTCTCGGTCGAGGACCCGGATGACCGAATAGGCCAGCTCGCGGATAGACTCAGGATCGGCGTCCACCTCCGGACGCACCACCGATCCCGCCTCCGGAACCCGGACACTCGAGAAATCGGGGGTGCCCCCGGGCCGAACCGCCGGCTCAGGCACATGGAGGCTCAGCGGGGCATAGTCCATCATGTCCTTAGGTCTCCCATTTGCGCCCTGTCGCTGCCGACCATTCCGTCCGCCGGTATAGGCGACCACGTTTCAAGCGCGCCTTCAACAACCGCATCCGACCGAAAACCGGCGCCCTCGGGCCGAACGTGGCCAACGCCGGCCTCTATTCCAGCACGTTGCACCACCTCAAGGCAGTTGCCGACATGGACCCGTCGCAAGCGAAGAATGACGGTGCAGCCTTTATCGCTCGGATGAAGGCAAACCCAGCGGATCGCCGCCGTTCCAGGCGATCAAGCCTTCCGGCCGCTCAGCGAAGCGCCGCTGCTCGCTCATGAAATCCTGAACATCACCGCTTCGCGGTTGGCTCGGCGCGCATTCCACTACCGCTGCCCCGGCAGCAGGCCGGACACCAGCAATGTCGCTTCATCCTACGGTACGCCGGTCGACAGAAGATACAGCAGCGGCTTCCTGCCCCGGAATGATCGGCGCGTGACCGTGGCGGCGTGGTCTTTCAGAACGGCAGGGAGTCGGTCCCGTACCTTCTGCTTCA